>DATGVD010000217.1:0-5346 GCA_035300785.1 Pyrinomonadaceae bacterium
ATCCTCGACCAGGCATTCGAAGCGGTGGAATCATTTCATCCGCTCAGCAACGACGAGCGCGAGGCCTTACTGGCAAAGACCCGTGCGGCCGCGGCACACGGTTACTTTGAGCCGTTTAAGACGTCATCAATTTTTGACAGCACCGCCGAGAACCCGGAGTGGCTCGGCGAAGAGCCGCCTGAGATTCGAGAGTTAATGCCTGCTTAAACTATTCAAAAACCCGCGGGGCGGCTGGAAGCACAAAACCGGAGTGAAGCGGCTTCGCGCTCGGTTCTTACATTCTTACATAATGCTGCTACTGATATTTCTCTTTCTCGTGTACACGGTGGCCCTTTCGATTGGACTGGCACTGGCGGGGCACCATTGGCAGACGGCAGGCTCGAGTGGAGCGCCTCGCCAACGTCCCTCGCGAGTCCTAATCATCGGAGCGACCGGCGGAACTGGTCGCCAGCTCGTTTCACAAGCTCTCGAGCGTGGTTATGCGGTCACGGCACTCGTACGAGGTCCCTCACGGCTTCAGGTCGACAATCCGCAACTCACGGTCATTCAGGGTGAGGTCCTCGACCAGGGATCCGTCGATGCTGCAATGCGCGGTCAGGAAGCGGTGCTGTCCGCCCTGGGCCACAAGCGGTTCTTCTATCCAACTCGCATTCTCTCAGAAGGTACGCGAAACATTCTGCGCGCGATGGAGACTCATGGTGTTCCTCGCCTGGTCTGCGTAACGTCCCTCGGAATCGGAGACAGTGTCGGGCGGATGGGTTTGTACTACACGCTGTTTGTCATTCCAGTGATTCTGCCCTTTTACTTTTGGGACAAGACGCGGCAGGAGCGATTGATCGCCAGGAGTAACCTAGAGTGGGTGATTGTGCGACCCGGAGCTCTAACCAACGGCGAAAAGCGGGGCCGGTATCGTCATGGTCGTCGGGTGGGAAGCTTCCTGCTGACGGTGCGCATCTCCCGCGCTGATGTGGCGGACTTCATGCTCAACCAGCTTGCCTCCAACACCTACGTTCGAACTGCACCAGGTGTATGTTGGTAGATCTTAGCCGCGACCTTCACCAACAGGTCTTTGAACCTGAGCGCGAGCGCTTCTCTTTAACTTAACTAGACACCGTACCTGCAACCCGGCGATTCCCGGCATCTGTTGTCTCCACACCCGCCAGTCTCTCCATCAACTTGATCACTGCCGAAAAGTCTTCTTCTTTACCTTCAACGAATTCCGCTACGTTCATTTGAAAGGCTGCCGCAGTGGCCGGCATGGGTACCTTGGCGGCAGCAGCAGTTTCAAGAACTAAACCAAAATCTTTATTCATGAGGCGAATTGCAAACTGAGCGCTGTAGTCTCCTGTGTCCGCTCGCGGAAGCTTGCCGAGGTGTGCCGGTGCGATAACGGCCGTGTGTGATAGAACCTCAAGCAGTCGATGTCGATCCAATCCTTCTTTCTGACCCAGGGCAACCGACTCAGCAATCGCCTGCATGCCAACTCCCAGCAAAGTATTCGCCACGAGTTTCATCGCGGTGCCTGAGCCACTGCCACCCAGATAGAAGTATTGGCTGGCAATCGAGCTGAAGATTGGTTGGGCGGCTTGAAAGAGGTCTTCGTCTCCGCCGCAGAAGAGCGTCAACGTACCCTCTTCAGCAGCCGGCGTGCTGCCCGAGACCGGAGAGTCCAGAAATTTCGCTCCAGCCTTGCGACTCAGCTCGGATAGTTGGCGTGAAGTCACAGGAAGTACGGTGCTCATCTCGATTATTGCCGAGCCCCGGCGCACATGAGTAAAGACACCTTCTGGATCGGTATAGACGCTTTTGACTGCATCATCATTAGTAAGAGACGACACGACGACGTCGACTTCTGATGCGAGTTCACCGATGCTGTCTGCGACCGTTGCGCCGTATTTAACCAAGGCCTCGGCAGCTTCGCGACTGCGGTTGTACGCGATTACCTGGTAGCCGTGTTCGAGTAGATGTTTAGCAATGCGGCTTCCCATGTTGCCGATGCCAATAAAGCCTAGCCGCGTATTTTCTTTGGTGAGCGAGTTCATTTTCATTCTCCTTCACTTCAATTCTGCGTGATGTGGGTTATACGAAATTTACCGATCACAATCATACCCAATTTCTTCTCCTTCATATCAATGAACAACTGAGCCATTGCCGTCGGCTGCCGAGCTGGGTTTCAGCACGGTGGCAAAGACACCCGCGGCTCCGAGCACCAACGCGCCACTCAAAACGAACGGCAAGGGAAGACTAAACCGCAAGAGCAGGGCTCCGATCGCCGACCCGATAAACATCAGCATTACAGAAGCAACGCGCCGTACAATCTTAGGATTGCTACCTCCTGCCAGCGAGGAATCGGAAGCTAAGCCGGTCAGCGTCATTGTGAGTACGGTTGTATTCAGGTCAGGGACGGCGAGCCGCCGCACAGTTGAATTCCGCAAGCCCATACCGACAGCGGTCAGGATAATCGCTGCGTAAACTCCGCTGGATGGGACTACTTCTTGCTGCCGCGTTAGTATCGAATCGGAATCGAATCCATGGCACGTTTTACACGAGCACTGACCGAGTTGTTGAACTTCGTGAGGCCGATTTTCGCGCTCTGATAACGGAATGAAGATGGGCTAAGATGGTGGCGGGACGTGTTGATACGAAACCAGACGAAGCGATACCTTGACGACCGCTAGGCCCGTAAATATTGGTTCGTATCGTTTCGTAAGACGAGGTGATACCGATTTCAAAGGACTTAAAATCCGTGGCGAGACTGTCATCTCTGGAGGCTGACAGTCACGAGGATCAAAAATGCGAGTCCCAATGCCTCGGGTCTGGGGACGGTTCTAAACTTCCTTTAACTCCTGAGAAAATTGATTGTGAAAACTACTGAGCAAAATTTGGAGCGGGCGACGGGGATCGAACCCGCAACATCCAGCTTGGGAAGCTGGCGCTCTACCATTGAGCTACGCCCGCTTACTGAGCAGCGCAAAGATTATTTCCTCAGACGGTGAAAGTCAACGAGTGGTCATGGATGGGACTGAGTATCGGGAACCGGTTCAAGCAGTGAAGCAGAATCAACCACGGATGAACACGGATAGGCGCAGATAAGAAAGAAAAGAACCAGCCACAAAAGGCACACGAAGCACAAAAAGGGGTTTTCCTTATTTGCTCTTGCGCCTTTTGTGCCTCTTTGTGGCTTGTTTGTAATCTGTTGAATCTGCGTAATCTGTGCCTGATTGCTTTGTCTTGATCGTGGGTTAAGCGAGAAACCGCTTCATCACTTCGTCCCACTTGCCCTGAGCCTTCAGGATCAGGTCGCAGACTTCGCGCACGGCGCCATGGCCGCCTTTGAGTCCCGTGACGTAATGTGCCGCTTGCTTCGTTTCCGGAACCGCATCCGCAACCGCAACCGCGAGCGCGACCCGCTGCATCACGGGAATGTCGGCCACATCATCGCCGATGTACGCGCATTCGTCTGCCGTCACTCCGGCCGCGGCCAGGATTTCATCCAACGCTTTGACCTTGTCTTTCGCGTACTGCCGCACATACGACATCTTCAAGTCCTGAGCCCGCCGTTCGACGGTGCTCGATGTACGGCCGGAAATGATGCCCGTCTTCAAGCCGGCGTGATGACAGAGCGAAATTCCCTGCCCGTCGCGAGCGTGAAAAGTCTTTTGCTCGTCGCCGTCGGCCGTTAACCACAGGCGTCCGTCAGTAAGCACACCGTCGCAGTCCATCAACAGAAGCTTGATGCGCTTGGCGCGAGCGTCGATATCTGGGGTTTCAGGTTTCAAGTTTCAGCAAGCGCTTTTCTCTAGCGCAGGCGTTCAGAGCCTGCGTCAGAACTCAGTTGAGCGGAGACAATAGATATAGCTAACCGCAGAGGTCGCAGAGTTCTTCGCAGAGGTCGCTGAGAAAGGAGTACTTTGCGTACCTCTGCGCATTCCTCGGCGTCCTCTGCGGTTCAAAAGCACTTTAGTACCACACCTCATGAGTCTTGACACAAACTCTGCGCGCCTGGGTGAGAACAAGCTCTTCACCCAAGCCAATGGAACAATCGCCGCTTACTGCTTACTGCCTTATCGCACTTCAAAATATTCGATCGCATTCAGCTTCCAGCTTCCGCCCACGCGCGCCAGGATGTAAACAGCGGTGCCCGAATGCTCCACGCCCAACTGCTTCGTGTTAAGAGTTACGTCCAGGGCCAGGTGATTTGCGTCGAGCTGCTCGCTGCGCAGCACGTTCGTCTGCCAGCTCTCGGGTTGCGTGCCCACCGCGCCACGCACAAACTTTATCAACTCGCCCGGCACAATCAACGACCCGATCTCCGCCTGACGGCCAGTGCGAATCGCGGTGTCGAGCTGATTGATAAAAGCTTTCGCCGACTCATCAATTGCCGGCGGCGCGGCCGCCTCAGCGCGGATGCGCGCGGCCCGCGCGGCCACAGTCGAACCATACTCGGCATCCGCCCGCACAGCTTCATTGAAATCCTTAGCGGCTTCCGTCGCTTGTCCGCGGCGCAGCGCAATTTCGCCCAGGCCGATCGCCGACCACGCCAGCGCCGCGGGCGTCGGCAAGCGATCGTCCGCCAACTTACGAAACTCGCGCTCGGCTTCGTCGGTCTTGTTTTCAGCGAGCAGGATGCGCGCGAACAGAATGCGCGCTTCCTGCATCCGCGGCGCAGCGGCAAGCAGATTGCGCGCGAGCGCGTCCGCCTTGGCAAATTCCTGGGCCCCAAAAAGGCGCGTGGCCTCGGCCAGCGAACCGGAAAGTTCGACCTGACGCGGCGCGATGTCGTTCTCGTAGTCAAGCTGCGGATAAAGCTTTTCCGGATCGACTTCCACGCGTACAACCCGAGCCGCAGTTTTGAAGACGGCCTGGCCGAAATCATGCGCGGGAATCGTGGCGAGCACCGTAAGCTGCGGTCCCGCGTCGGTGGTCGCGGCCACGCTGACCGTCACTTCATTCGATCCAAGGTTGCGCAGCGCAGACACCCATTGACCATTCTCCTGATGCGGCAATCCCGCCAGCAAATCCATATCTGTCGGATGGTCGAGTTCCGCATCGAGCAGAGCCTTTACGGCCGGGCCGCCGCGCTCGACAAAAACCGCCCGCGCCCGCGCCAGGTTGAATCCTTCCTGGTCGCTCTGGCCACTCAGCAGCAATCCGCGCAGCGCTGCCACGAACGCGTCGCGCCCAATGACGTGATCGACCAGCCGCCAGATCATCGCGCCTTTGTTCGAGATGGAGTTGAAATAGGTTGCGTCGAGCGGCGTCATCAACGCCACCGGGGCGTCGCGTTTCGCAATCGATTCGTAAGCCAGGCGCTGGCGCGCTCGCTCACCTTCGGCGGCGTCTGTA
>DATGVD010000218.1:0-3381 GCA_035300785.1 Pyrinomonadaceae bacterium
CCTCGACGCAGAAGACCGGACTACGGCGCGCGTCACCTACATCGCCCTGACCATAAGACCAGCGGACAAACGCACATCGGAATTGTCGCCTCAAGATTTAAGTGAAGTGGCGCGAGCGATTTTCGGCCCTGCCGTTGCTGCCAAAATCAACTCGCCTTCGACATCGGATGCCAAAGACGAGGACGCCGCACGCAATACGAAAGGTTGGGAATACTTTATCGAAAGACAGCTAAACGGCACGATGCTTACCTTCTACGCAAAAAGATAACAACGGAGATTCGCCTGAAAAATGTCTGAGAGTGAGCGCGTCGCGATACAGAAAGAAAGCGAGTCCGGGCTAAGTGATCAGATGCCTTCGTGGCGCGAAGTGTTTCTCTATTTCCTGTTTCTTGGCTTCGTTAACGTCGGTGGGCCAGTCGCTCAGATCACGATGATGTACAACCACATGGTCGAGCGACGGCAGTGGCTGACGAAAGATCGATTCGTCAAGATCATGGCGTTCTGCCACATGCTACCGGGTCCTGAGGCACTTCAGTTGGCGATCTATGTCGGCTATTTGAAACGAAAGTTGTGGGGTGGAATTCTGGCGGGTCTCACATTTATTTTGCCGGGCGCGATCGTGATGATCCTTTTGAGCTGGTTGTACGTTAAGTATGGCAAGCTGCCGCCTGTCAATAACGCGCTCTACGTTCTCAAGCCGGCAGTCCTTGGCATTATCGCTGCCGGTATCATCAAACTCGGTCGGGCGGCAATTCGGAACATCTTTCTCGCAATCCTGCTGGTCGGAGCATTTCTAGGAATGCGTTTCGCGGGAATCAATTTCCTGTTGATTCTGCTCATAGCAGGTGCTCTGAACTTGCTGATCGAGGAAGGCTGGCCACGATTGAGGAAAGGAGCACCAACCCTTCCAGTCACGATTGGAGCACTCGCGCTACTGCTTCCGTTTATTGATTCGCGTTTGTTCCAGATCGCGTGGTTGTTTCTTAAGACAGGTTTGTTCAGTTTTGGCGGCGCGTATGCCTCGCTGGTATTCGTGCAGCGCGGCGCAGTCGCGCAGTATCACTGGCTGACGGATGGTCAATTGCTTGACGGCGTGGCGATGAGTGTGGCGACGCCTGGGCCATTCATGCTGTTCACCACTTTTGCGGGTTATCTCGCGGGCGGAATTGCTGGAGCAGTGCTCGCCACGTTCTTTGTCTTCTTACCATCGTTCGTCTTTGTTATCGGCGGCACTCACTATATTGAAAAGGTTCGCGACAATCGCACTATTCAGGCATTCCTTGCGGGCGTCAGCGCCGCAGTAGTTGGCGTGATCGCGGTTGTTTCCCTCGATCTAATTCCCGAAGCAATTATTGGCTGGCCAAGTGTCGCCATCGCGGTCATTGCTTTTTTGCTGATCGTTTGGTTGAAGCGGGATGTTGCTTTGGTGGCAGTGGGCGCAATAGCGGGCGGAGTTATCTATTCACTTGTACGAGCGTTTACCTAGACCAAATCGGGGCGATCTTTATGAGGACATTGGAGGTCGAATGAAGTGGATTACACGCGAGCGAATTCAAGTTAACCGCACGGCAACCTGCTGGCTTATCCGGCGGTTTCTTGACGAAGAAGCGGAGTTCATCTTTGGGCCATCGGACCAAGTTGCATCGATGCAAACTGAAACCGGCGCGACGGGCTTCGATGCTCCCGGCGCAACCTACCCTCACCAGGACGAGGAGGGCTTATGTTCTTTTGCGGCGCTGGTGCATGAGCGGTTGGCGCATGACCCCGTTCTCTTGGAAATAGCCGACATCGTGCAGGCAGCGGACATCACAGGCGAGTTGGACAATCATCCGGCAGCTCGTGGGTTGCAGTTGATCAGTCGTGGATTTCCCCTTTTGACGAAGAATGATTATGAGACCGCAGAGCGTGCCGCATTCATTTATGACGCGCTTTACGCAAGCATCAAGCAAGAGCAAGCCCCTCAGTAAACAACCAGCAATGAAAGACCAAATTGAGAAGAAAGGCAGGAGTGAAAATGAAAAGAGACAGAAACATGACGCGCACGGTGCTGATCCATTTATCTCTCGCGGGCAAGACGAGACGAGTTGTGCTGAGCCTCGTTGCGTTTGCAGTAGCAACCTTGTTTGTGTTGGTGGCTTGCTCGGCGCCGCAGAGCCAGTCAGGGCAATCAAACAACCAGCAACAGCCCGCAGCAACAGACTGGAAGCCGGTCGAGCTGGCGTTGGGTAAAGCGGGCTCTATGCAACCAGGTGATGTTTACAAAGTCAGTCTGCCGCGTAGTGATCTAAAGGTCACCGTCAGCGGCGTGGAACTCAAGCCCGCACTCGCGCTTGGTTCGTGGGTCGCATTCAAGAAGACTGGCGATATGACCACAGTGATGGGCGATCTGGTGCTTACCGAAGACGAAGTGACGCCTGTCATGACGAAACTTGAAGAGGGCGGAGTCGATCCGACGGCTTTGCACAATCACGTGCTGCATGAATCGCCACGCGTGATGTACATGCACATTCATGCGATGGGTGACGCAGTAAAGATCGCCAAGGCCATTCATGATGCGCTCGCCCTGAGCAAGACTCCTTTTGCTGCGCCCGCCGCTGCTGCGCCGGCTCAAGACCTTGGCATTGATACAAAGCAAATCGATCAGATCATGGGCCAGAGCGGAAAAGTAAACGGCGGGGTTTATCAATTCTCGGTTCCACGTGCCGACAAAATCATGGACAATGACATGGAGATTCCGCCTGCGATGGGAATTGCGCAGGCCATTAATTTCCAACCCACAGGCGGAGGCAAGGCAGCCATCACGGGTGACTTCGTGCTGCTCGCCAGTGAAGTCAATCCTGTGATCAAAGCGCTGCGAGACAACGGCATTGAAGTGACGGCTTTGCACAGTCACATGCTGATAGAGACGCCGCACGTATTCTTCATGCACTTTTGGGCCAATGACGACGCGCGGAAGCTGGCGCGGGGACTGCGCGCCGCTCTCGATAAGGTGAATGTAGTAAAGAGCTGAGTGCGTATTCGTAACCTGGAGGAGTAAGCACTCGTCTTCTGGAACGCGTGACGCCGTGAGAGCCGCGGTGATGGCGCGGACGCTGAGTTCTGCGATCTGCAGCCGTGGCCGGAGTGGTGCCCACGGATTCCACGAGTTGGTCCGCTGCGGTCCGATACAGGAGATGACGACGTCTTGGGTGTCAAGCGCTCGCGCCAGATCGTCGGGATCAAGCACGGAACCGCTCTGCACGCTCACACCCGGCGGCCCTTCGAATACGGTGCACTGCCGCACGAGCGCGGTCACGTCGTGGCCGTCGCGCACCGCGAACCGAGTAACCCAGCGCCCACAACCACCGGAGGCCCCAAGCACGAGCAGCCGCATTAATATGG
>DATGVD010000219.1:0-3201 GCA_035300785.1 Pyrinomonadaceae bacterium
AATTGAGCGTGGCGTAAAGCACGTAGCGGATCCACAGGGCCAATCCGGGAATCGTCCAGATCGCCGCCGCGCGGATCAGTTCTCGCCGATCAAGAAAGAGACCAATCGCCAGCACCAGACTTCCGGCGTTGCATATCCAAAGCAGGTTTCCCATACCGCCGACACGCCAGTAGTGAATGGCTTGCGCCAGAAAGAAAATCACGGGCAGGAAACCCAGCAGGCGAAAGCGCAGCGTCAGTGGCCGAGGCATCTTCTTAAGAATATCACGCACGCTCCAGTAACCGGCCACGCCTCTGCCTCCGGCGAGCTTAGAGTTCATCAAGCTTTAGCTTGGGCCGGTAATTGGCAAGCTCAAGGTTGAACTCTGAACAGTTAAGTATTGATTTGTTCGTACCGTTTCGGGCATTCTGTTTGTGGTCATGGAAGAGACTGAAAGCACACCGCCTGACGCCGAGAGTAAACCGCCAAAGCCCCCGAGGAGCTGGGCCGGATCAGAATCCGCGGTGCGCGTCGCCGATCTCTTCGTCGGTGCGATCGCAATTACGCTGGTGTTCTGGTTGCTGCAACGCCAGACTCAGGCGATCTGCTGCGGCGACTTTGACGGCTACTATCACATCAAATGGGCGCGCCTGCTTTGGGAAAACATGCGCGCGAAGCATTTCCCACCCGCCTTTACCTGGCTGCCGCTGACGACGCTGAATCCCCGCGATTACGTCGATCACCACCTGCTCTTTCACATCATTCTGATTCCGTTCACGTGGTTTCGCGATTTGCAGACGGGGGCGAAGGTGGCCGCGGTTGTTTTCGCCAGCCTGGCCGTCCTTTCCTGTTACTGGCTGGTGGTGCGCTACGAAATTCGTTACCGGCTGATCTGGTTGCTGGCGCTGCTCGCTTGCTCGGCGCCCTTTCTTTATCGGATGAGCATGACAAAGGCGCCGCCCTTCGCGATCATCTTTTTGGTGCCGGCCATTTATCTGCTGTTTGAAAAAAAGTATTGGCCGCTGCTGCCGTTGGCCTTCCTGTTTGCACTGACCTACGACATGTTTGTGCTGCTGATTTTGACGGCGGCGATCTGGACAGTGGTCATCGGATGGGCTGAAGAGCGTTTTGAATGGCGGCCGATCGTCTGGGTCTTGCTGGGCACGGCAGCGGGCTTGGTGATCAATCCGTACTTTCCACACAACCTTTATCTTTTTTGGGAACATGCGCGGGTCAAGATCACGGCTACGAATTTCACGACCAAGGTCGGCAACGAATGGTACCCATACGACACCACTGAGTTTTTCCTCAACTGCTACGTGGCGCTGGCAGCAATGCTGGCCGGCTATCTGGCTTTTGACTGGAGCGATAAAAAACGCGCCGCGCGCCCGATGTTTTTTCTGATCTTGTCGACCGCCTTGCTGCTGATGACCGCGCGGTGGAAGCGCTTTGCGGAATATTTTCCACCGTTCGCGATCCTGTTTGCGGCGTTTACGTTGGAGCAATTCTGGCGTGGCCGCGCGGTGTTTACTCATCTGCCGCAGGATGTGATGGAAGACTTGCAGCCCTTCCTCGATCGGCAGACACCGACCGCGACGGCAAAAGAGACACAGCACGAAGAGACCTGGAAGATAGTTAAGGCCGCTTCTGTCGCCCTCGCTCTGGGCCTGGCGCTGTTTGGCAACGTCTATCGCACGGCGAAAGACATCGCCGAAAGCGATCCGCGTGACTATTATGCGAAGGGCGCGGCGTATATGCGCGGGAACATTCCCGCCGGCCAAATTGTCTTCAATACCGACTGGGATGATTTCCCGCGCTTGTTTTATTACGACCCGACGCACGTTTATGTGTCGGGACTTGATCCGACTTACCTCCTGGATAAGAATGCGGAGCTGTCAAAGCTTTACGATCGAATCACGACCGGCGAGGAGGAAGATCCGGGCCCATTGATTCGCGATCGTTTCGGCGCGACCTGGGTTTTCAGCGACAACACAAAGGATCACGACGCTTTCTATGACAATGCACTGCGGAGCGGCTGGTTCGATCGCGTTTACGAAGACAGCGATTGCAGCGTCTTGCACCTGCGCGATCAGAAAGCCGAGCCGCCAGCGGAAGACAAGAACGGCGACAGTGACAAAGGCGGCGGTGACGACAATGACAACTCGCCGTGAGGCTGGGAGCGCGGGCGTCCCCGCCCGCCGGAGCGCGCGAAGCGCGCTCATTAGCGATAGCGGGGCATTGGCCCGACCGACGGGCTCATAAAGATTGGTAACTTAAGATGCGAAGACTGTTTCAACTCTCTGTCGTGATCATCCTGGCCGTTGGCGTGGCCGCCTTGCTCGCCGGCTGTCGACGGGGCACTTCATCTACTACCGCAGACGAGACGCCCGACACTTCAACATATAAGCCCGTGCCAACGCCGGCGACGGAATTTGCCCAGAAGCTGAAGTTCGCGCGCGACGCGCACTTCACTCACATTTGGGTTTTTACCCGGAAGGACGGCGCGGTGTTTACCAAAGAAGACACCGAGATCCTGCACACCAACGCGCCGAACGTAGTCGATTGGCTGAAAGTGGGCGACATGAAGCAGTTCATCGCCGGCTCAAACTTCCCGATCGACCCGCCGCAGATGGCCGTGCTCCAGAAGCGATACAAGATCGAAGACTTATCCGGGAAGTAAAGCGCTTTAGGGTGCGGGGCAGTAGCCCGACTGTAAGGGAGGGCGCGATCAAATTGCGATCATCATACTCGGTCGGACAAGACTGAACACGCCCTCCCTCACGGTCGGGCTACTGCCCCGTGCTGACACTTCAAGTTTCACAAGACGAAGACTACCGCGCTTCGCTTGTCACCGCACTCCAAACAACTACTTCGGCGGATTCTTCGCAAAGTCGCCCGCTTTGTAAATCACCAGCTTTGACGGATCCACGTATTTCCGCATGGCCGCGTTGATTTGTTCGGGCGTGAGCGTCCGGATCTTCGCTTCAAAGTCAGCGTCCCACTGCCAGGTGCGGCCAATGAAGAGATACGTGTTCGAGCGATTCAGCAGTTCGTTATCCTGCGCGCGGCTTACCTGGCGCGATTGCAGGTAGCCGGACTTGGCCGCCTCGACCTCTTCGGCGGTAAAGCCGTCCTTGAGCATCCGCGCAATCTCTTCTCTAAATGCCGCCTCGAGTTTGTCGACGTTCTGCGGCGCGTAGATCGCCGTCGCCGTAAAACGGC
>DATGVD010000220.1:0-3033 GCA_035300785.1 Pyrinomonadaceae bacterium
AACGGCCAACGGGTGCGCGTCGCGCGCTATCGCGAGACGCCGAGCGGCTTCACTGATCGCAAGATAATCATCGAAGACATTCCTGCGACGTACCTGCACGCCGGATGTCGTCTGCGGTTCGGGCCCGACGGCAAACTTTACATAACGACGGGCGACGCGACGCAGCGCGAACTGGCGCAGCAGCTGGATTCGCTGGCTGGAAAAACTCTGCGTTTGAACGACGACGGCACCGTGCCGGACGACAATCCTTTTGTCGGACGCGCGAACGCGCGGCCGGAGATATGGACTTACGGCAATCGCAACGCGCAAGGCATAGACTTTCAGCCGGGCACGAATCTCTTGTTCGAGACTGAGCATGGGCCCAGCGGCTTTGATGGGCCGGGCGGCGGCGACGAAGTGAACATCCTCGAGCGGGGAAAGAATTACGGCTGGCCGGTGATTCATCATCGCGCGACGCATGAAGGGATGGAGTCGCCGTTGCTGGAATACACGCCCGCATGCGCGCCCGGCAGCGGCATGTTCTATCGCGGTGCGGCGTTCCCGCAATTCAAGAACAACTTCTTCTTCGGCTGTTTGCGCGGCACGCGTATCATTCGAGTTACGCTGGATGGCCGCCGCGTCGTCAGTCAGGAGAATCTCCTGGAAGGGAAATACGGCCGGATCCGCGACGTTGCGGAAGGGCCGGATGGTTTGATCTATTTCTCAACTTCGAATCGCGATGGTCGTGGACAGCCTGCGAGCGATGACGATCGGATCCTAAGGTTGGTGCCGGTGAAGTGATGAGCCCTCCCTCACGGTCGGGCTACTGCCCGCAGTACCACTGAAGTGATGAGCTCGGCAGTCGGACTCACCACAGGTACGCAGAGTTCGCAGAAGTTGCGCACCGACAATGCGCGCGCGTTGTGCAGACAAGTAGGTCCGCAGCTAGGTCTTTTGCGCCAGTACCGAGGCGCGGGACCAGCCGATGGCATGAAAAGGTGGGAAGCGATAGTGGCTGGCGACCTGAAAATAGCGACCCGTAGTTTCATTGACGTCTTGTAGCGGATGGGACTTGAAGCGAAAGAGCATTTCCAGAATTGTTGTGACCGGAGAAGGGCGCATCGGCAATTGTAACAGGTAACCTCCGGGCGAGATCACGCGCGCGAGTTCGCTCAGCCCTTCGTCCAAAGGCACGTACTCCAACACCCCGCTGGTCACCACCAGATCGAACGCATTGTCGGCGAATGGCAACGCCAGGACATTACCCTGGGCAAATCGCACCGGTTGCCGGTGCGGATTGTTCCTTTTGACGTACTTCTTTGCGGTGGCCATCGACGAGGCTGAAAGATCGAGGGCTGTCAGCTTCACCGGCATGGTGAGCGTTCTGAGCAAAGCTAGCGTCAATGTTCCGGTACCGCAACCGGCGTCCAGAATCCTCGCATCGGGAAACACCGGCAAGGGATGCCTTTCAAAATACTGATCGAGCGAGCGGCCGTAGCCATTAAGCTTGAACGTGAGATCGTAAAAACGCTCAATGCGATCATAGAACGATCCGGCGCGGGCCTCGCTCTTGGTTGCAGTCAGTACGTATTCGGCCATTCGATCCTCTCGTCCGCTTTTGCGGTCATTGAAACGCAACCGCCTTCGGTCGTCAAGTGATATCTAACGAAAAAGCGTGGCGCCATTCTATCCTGCCGGCGCTCAATACCCAAACAGTCGGTTGGTCAAGGGATAAACTGAACAAAAAGCAGCCCTCTCCGCGCAAGAACTCCCAGATCGCGCCGTTCTGCAATCGACGAGAGCTATTCTCATCAAGAAGGAGAACGAGTCGATGTGGAAAAAGTTTCTTACGGGTCTTGGCTTAATGACCGCGATCGCAGTTCTGGCCGGTTTGGCGCTCAGGTATGGCTCGCAAAATGTGCAGGCCTTCAAGGCCGCCGAGGCAGAGTCGGCGACGGACGAATTCTATTCAGAGCCGGTCGCTACGGAAAACGGATTCGCGGTTGAAGTGTTGGTTGACGGTCGCCCGCTGGCGGAATATGCAGCGCGCGGCCGGCGTTATATCGAGGCGCTGGAGAACGCGGAGTACGAGGTGCGCATTCACAATCCTTTGGGCACGCGCGTAGCAGTGGCGCTCTCGGTTGATGGGTTGAACACGATCGACGCGCGACACACCAGCGCGTGGGACGCTCACAAGTGGGTGATCGAACCTTACGGCATGATTTCCGTCCGCGGATGGCAGATGAGTTCGGACAACGCGCGCCGCTTCTACTTCACGACAGAGCGCGATTCTTACGCGGCGAAGCTGGGCCAGACGGCGAATCTCGGCGTCATTTCAGCCGTTTTCTTTCGTGAGCGCAGGCCGTTTACGATTCTGCCGGTGACGCCTGGCGAGCCACGACCGACTTACAAAGAAGAGGATCGCGCACGCGCCGACAGGTCAGCGCCCGCACCGAAATCGGATTCGACCGGAGAGGCTCAGACGGCGAATGGTATGGGGCGCGACTCGGCCAAGCAGCGCAGCGTGCAATCCTATCCGGCGCCGGACGACGAGTCGGCGGCAACCGGCATCGGCCGTTCAGTGCGCAACGACGTGCAATGGATCAGGATGGATCTGGACTCGCGACCGGCGGGCGAGATCATGATTCGTTATGAATATCGCGCGTCTCTGGTGCGGCTGGGAATCATTCCGCATGATTATCCGCGGCCGCAGGTACTTGATCGGCGCGAACGCGCACAGGGTTTCGAGCCGCGCTATTGTCCGCAACCGTAGTCAGGAAGCGCAAAGGGCAAAGCGCAAAAGGCAAAGGGAGAAGGGAAAAGGGCGAACCTCTTAGCGCTTAGCTCTTGGCTCTTTGCCCTTATCGTCGCTTCAGGTTTGTGTCGTAGAGTTGGCGATAGGCGCGATAAAACGCCATCACTTTGAACACATAGTCCTTCGATTCGGAAAAACCAACTTCAGAGGCGAACACGCCTTCGTCGTTTTGGTTCGAGCGGGCGAGCCAGCGCGCGACATTGTCTTCGCCGCCGTTGTAGGAAGCGGCAATCGCTTCC
>DATGVD010000221.1:0-9789 GCA_035300785.1 Pyrinomonadaceae bacterium
TGGTTATCGCGCCTTCCTGATTGGCGAGAGTTTGATGCGCGCGGATGATCCTGGGGAGGCGCTTGGAATTTTCACGCAAAGGCGCAAAGGCGCAAAGGAAGTTGGCGCAAGCGAATGGTCCGAATAAAAATCTGCGGCATCACGAATCTCCAGGACGCGCGGGCGGCCATCACCGCCGGCGCGGACATGCTGGGGTTTAATTTCTATCGTTCCAGTCCGCGCTTCATTAAGCCGCAAGACGCGCGAGCAATCATTGAATCTCTGCGGGCGGAGATCAAGGCTATGCCGCGAACGATAACCATGGTCGGCGTGTTCGTGAATGAACCGGCCGAATCAATTGTGCGCATCGCGGAAGAAGCCGGGGTCGCCGCAATTCAATTGCACGGCGACGAGAGCGTTGAATTCTGCCGGGAGTTGAAAGCTCTTCTGCCCGATCGCTTTCTGATCAAGGCGCTTCGCGCGCGCGGCGATGCGGTGATGGAATCCGCAACGGAATACAACGTTGACGCGATCATGCTGGATGCCTTTGATGCTGAGCTGCGCGGCGGCACCGGGCGCACGGTTGATTGGAACGTGGCCCGCCAGACTCGCGACGCGGTGGCACGCTTGTTTCTGGCCGGCGGACTCTCGCCGGAAAATGTGCGCGAAGCAATCGCGGCGGTTCAGCCTTATGCAGTCGACGCATGCAGCGCGTTGGAATCATCGCCGGGCCACAAGGACGCCGAACGCGTGATTGCATTTGTTCGCGCTGTGCGCAACGGGTAAACTGCGTCGCAGGGAAACTGTTCGGAGAAAAGCATTGTCGCAAACGATCGCGCCACCAATTGCCGACCAGAAGGAAGCGAAGGCCGGCTTAACTTCGATCAGGGCTCAGCATGAAGAGCCTTCAGAGCGAGCGCTGGCCGCTTTCAAATTGCAGAAATCCTACGGCCGGCGGCGCGTGGTTGACGATGTCACGCTGCACGTCGAACCCGGAGAAGTCGTCGGCCTGCTGGGCGCGAATGGCGCCGGGAAGACGACGACGTTCTACATGATCATCGGTCTGGAAACGCCGGAAGCTGGTCGCGTGCATCTGGCAGGACAGGACGTAACCCGGCTCCCGATGTATCTGCGCGCGCGTCTTGGTCTTGGCTATCTGCCGCAGGAGCCTTCGGTCTTTCGCAAGATGACGGCCGCGCAAAATATTCTGGCCGTGCTGGAAACGATGGGCCTGCGCCGGCGCGAGCAACTCAAGCGAGTCGAAGAATTGCTTCAGGAGTTTGGCATCGAGCACGTTCGCAACACGCGCGGCGATTCGCTGTCCGGCGGCGAACGGCGGCGAACCGAGATCGCGCGCGCGCTGGCCACTGAGCCGCAGTTTATCTTGCTCGATGAACCATTTGCGGGAATTGATCCAAAGGCTGTTGATGACATTCAATCCGTAATTCTCTACCTGCGTGGCCGGGGAATCGGAATTCTTATCACGGATCACAACGTTCGCGAGACGCTCGGCGTCACCGACCGCGCCTACATCATGGCCGAAGGCAAAATCTTCCGATCCGGCGCGCCGAGAGACTTGACAGAAGACGCCGAAGTTCGAAGACTTTATCTCGGTGACAAGTTCCGCATGTAAATCCGGTGCGCCTTGATGCGCGATGGGTTATAATCCTCCTGCGCGGTTGTCCGTAAAACGAAATCCCCGGCAGTTTGTTGACTTAGTTATCATTTGACTTATGTCAGTCAGGCTCACCACCAGTCTTTCGCAACGCCTCGTGCTAACGCCGCAACTGCGGCAGCGGATCGAGATGTTGCAGATGACTACGCTCGAGCTGACCGACCTGATCCAGCAGCAACTGAACGAAAATCCCGTCCTCGAAGAAGTCGCCACCCAGGAAGAAGCACAGGAGATGGCCGAGAAGATACTCGACCACATGGCCAGCGGTGGCGAATTGGAGAACCTTTCGGCTTCCACAGTCGAAGCATCCGCGCCCGAACTTGGCACGCCTTCTTCGAACGGGTCCGGTGAAAGCGAGACCGAAGCGTTTTTGCCGGACAGTGAAACCGAGTTTGCAGCCAACGCCGACGCCGAGGGAGCGAGCCTGGAAGCCGGTGAGGAACTTGCCCCGGAAGCTGCGCGCGACCCTTTCGAAGAAGTCGATTTCGGACGTGAGTTTCAGGACTACCTCGATCCCGGTTACAAGACGCAGGAGTTTGAGTACAAGGAAGACGCGCCCACCTTTGAACAGTTTCTCACCAAGCCGCCGTCGCTGTCCGAGCATTTGGAGTGGCAGCTTCACATGGATTGCGCCGAAGGCGACGTCTGTTTGGCAGCTGAATGCGTAATCGGAAACCTTGATCAAGATGGGCGCCTGAACGCAACCAACGAAGAAATTGCGGCGGCCGGCGGCTGGTCGGATGAAATCGTGGAACGAGCTCGCGCAATCGTCATGACGCTGGAGCCCGTCGGTTGTGGCGCCCGCGACGTGCGCGAATGTCTGTTGGCGCAGCTCGAAGCGCGCGGCGAAACTGAGCGGCTGGCGGTGCAACTGATTCGCGATCATCTGGAAGTGTTGCAGCAACACAAGCTGCCACATCTCTCAAAGCAAATCGGCGTGGATGTTGAGACCCTCTCGGCTGAACTGCAATTCATTCGTACGCTCGATCCTTTTCCCGGCCGGCGTTATTCGTCTGAAGAGCCGATCCTGATTGCTCCCGAGATCTATATCGAAAAGCTGGAAGACGACGACGATTACACGATCTACTTTGCCGACGACGGCAGTCCGCGCTTGCGAGTCAATCCGAGTTACCAGAACATGTTGTCGCAAGACGGAACGACGAAAGAGACTCGCAACTTTATTAAAGAGAAGATGCGGTCCGCCATCGATTTGCTCCGCAACATTGAACACCGCCGGCAGACGATTTACCGCGTCGTCGAATCAATCGTTCACCGTCAGCGCGAATTTCTGGATAAGGGCGTTCAGTACATTAAGCCGATGATGCTGAAGGACATTGCCGAAGACATCGGGATGCATCTTTCGACTGTTTCGCGGGTCGTCAATCGAAAATACGCGCACACGCCGCAAGGCGTCATCGAGTTGCGACGGTTCTTCACCGAAGGCATGATGAACGAAGACGGTGAGGAAGTTTCAACCAGGATAATCAAGCTAAGGATCAAAAAATTGATAGAAGAAGAAGATACTCACAACCCGATTACTGACGATCAGGTGGTAAAGATCCTAGTGAAAGACGGAATCAAATTATCGCGCCGGACGGTCGCAAAGTATCGCGATCAGATGAACATACCGGGTTCGCGCGAACGCCGCGCCGTCCTGTGAGGGCGACGAACCAGGAGGGTTGGAAAATCAAATGACGTTTGAATACACCGGGCGACATGTTCTGGTTACTCCGGCGATCCGCCGGCACCTTGAGGAGCAGTTCAAGAAGCTAAAGCATATTTTCAATAGCGGCGTCGATCCACGAGTGCACGTGATCCTGGCGGTCGAGAAGAATCGTCAGATCGGCGAAGTCGTCGTCCACTGGCGGGATCACACGCTGACCGCCGCCGACACGAACGCGGACATGTACATGGCTTTAACCCGGGCGGTCGCTAAGATCGAGAAGCAGGCGCTGAAACTAAAGAAGCGGATCATCGATCGGAAGCATGGCGCGCGCAAGACTTCGGACGTGGCTCCGGACCCTGACGGACAGCTCGAGGCCGCGCCGCTGCCCGCGCGCATCATCAACGCGCGAAGATACATTGTGAAGCCGATGACGGCCGAAGAAGCCGCGCTTGATCTCGGAGCGAGGGCCGATCACTTCGTCGTGTTTCGCGACGCC
This sequence comes from Pyrinomonadaceae bacterium, assembly GCA_035300785.1. Lineage (GTDB taxonomy): Bacteria > Acidobacteriota > Blastocatellia > Pyrinomonadales > Pyrinomonadaceae > UBA11740. The sequence continues at coordinate 3,817 of DATGVD010000221.1, forward strand.
GACACCAATCGCCTGGGCGTGCTCTTTAAACGACAGGACGGCAACTTCGGCTTGATTGAGCCGTGAATAATAACTTGACCCAGGTGTTTCGGATTCTGATGAGGAGCGGCATCTTCGGATGTTGCTCCTCTTTTCATTCCGATCCAATTCCGATCCAATTTTGAGATGGCCAAGGCAAAATCCCAGACGCGAAACTCGCCGGACATTGTGATCATCACCGGCCTGAGCGGATCGGGAATGACAGCGGCGACCAACGCGTTCGAGGACCTCGGTTATTTCTGCGTTGATAACATGCCGTTAATGCTGCTGCCGACATTTGCCCGTTTGGTTTCTGCCCAGGAAGACGCGAAAGGGCGCATCGAACGCGCGGCGTTGGTAATCAGTTTTCGCGAGGGAAGATTTCTCACCGACCTGGCCAAACAGTTGCGCGTTTTGCGCGCGCGTGGCCTCAGAGTTTCAGTCATATTCTTTGAAGCGTCCGACGAGATTCTCGCCCGGCGATTCAGCGAAACCCGGCGACCGCATCCTGCCGATCGGGGCAAGGGTCTGTTGGACGCGATCGGCGCCGAACGCGTGGCCATGAAGCGCGCGCGCGCGCTGGCCGACGAAGTCGTCGATACTTCGGACCATACGGTCCATTCACTGCGAAAGGTCCTGCTCGAACGCTTCAGTCCCCGCAGTGAGATTGCGCCGCTGCGCGTGCAGGTGCTGAGCTTTGGTCATAAGTTCGGCACGCCGAGGGACATGGAACTGCTCTTCGATGTGCGGCATCTGCCGAATCCTTTTTTTGTCGACGGATTGCGCGCGCTGACCGGCAGCGACCGCCGCGTCATCAGTTACTTGAACGCCCAGCCGGAAGTGGCAGAGACTTTGCGGCGCTTCAGCGATTTGCTGGACTACCTTCTTCCGCAATACCAGCACGAGGGCAAGTCGTATCTCACGGTCGGAATCGGTTGCACTGGCGGGCGTCACCGTTCGGTGATGATTGCGAATGAGTTGGCTAAGCGTCTGCGCCGCGCCGGATTCGACGCGCATGCGGTGCATCGCGACATGCGAAAGAGTGCGCCGGCAAAGAAATAGTCGGGAGCAGATTTCGAATGAAGATCATCGATTCCACCGCCCCGAAGCCTGAGCCCGGTCCGCTGGTCGGCGGCGTGATTGTTACGCACGGTCATCTGGGCAGTGAATTCCTGGCGGCTGCTGAGATGATTGTCGGGCCCATCGCGCACGTCACGGCCGCTTCCATTGAGTGGCATGACGACGTTGAGGTTGCTCGCGAGGAGCTCGAACGGGCGATCGCGCGCGTGTCGCGTGGCCGAGGCGTGCTCCTCCTCACCGATACGTTTGGAGGCGCGCCCACGAACATCGCCTCGATGTTCCTTGATGACGATGGAATCGAAGTCATCACCGGCGTAAACCTTCCGATGATTATCAAACTGGCGGAGCAGAAACCCGAAGAAACGCTGGGCCAGATGGCCGTGCAGATGCGCGACGCGGGCATCGAAGGAATCTACCTCGCCAGCGACCTTTTGCCGCGCCCGGCGCGTCCCGGTTGATTGATCCTTCGCGTAGATCCAGAGACACGACGTTTTCAGCAACCGTCCCGCAACGAAGCCTTTCACAAATTCCAGCATTTTCCTGAAACTCGAACCCTTTCGTCGTTTATCAACTCCGAAGGGCCCGCAGTTCTAGCGGGCAGATTTGCCAGCGATTCGATGGCCGGTGCCCTGGCCGATGAATCGGGCCGAAACGACGGAGTTGAGTGTCAAACATGAAAAGACTTTCGCTTCTACTCGCCTTTTTGCTTGCGGTTTCCACTTTCGCCGCAGCACAGACGCAGACGAGAGAACGACGATCGAGCGATACCCGCTCAGCCCCAAACAATGATTCGACGGTGGTGCGCAGCCGGGTGGTCGCGCCAGTCAGAGTCTCGAACCATTCCGATAAGCCGAACCAGAACCCTACGGACAACAAGCTGGCGGTGCCTTCGTGGGGCAACACGGTAATTGCCGGTGAGTCTGCGGCAAAGGAAAATTCGGCGTCGCGAAGACCGGATCCGTCTGACAAGGCTGTCACACCAACTGACCAGAACCGCAGAACTCGTCCCCAGCTGATTCAGCCGACGGCGATGATCAGTGAAGCGCCTTCGGTGCGACTGATCGCGCCGCCGGTAAACGCTGCGGCTCGCCTGAACAGTACTGCTCGCGCATCGTCGCCATCGCGCACGCTGCCTGCCACCATGCTTTATCGCGTGGGTGTCGGCGACGTGCTTGACATCCGTCTCGCCAACATGCCAACTCGCGAATCAACCCTTTTCACGGTCCTAAATCCAGGCGTGGTTGAGTATCCGTTGTTGAGCGGGCCGGTCGGTGTGGAGGGACTGACTACCGAGGAGATCGCCGCGCTGCTGAGCAGAGAGATCAAAGTAATCGATCATCCGATCGCAACGGTCACGGTGCGCGACTATGCGAGTCACGCAGTCACGATCACCGGTCTGGTCGATAGCCCCGGGAAAAAGGTCTTGCGGCGCGAAGCGATGCCGCTCTACACGGTCATTGCTGAAGCCTTGCCGCGTCCTGAAGCAACCGCAGTAACGATTACTCGCGGCGGGAAAAACGAATCGCTGTCGATGACGAACGAGCAGTCGATGGCCACGCTCGTAAAGGCCGGGGACATCATTAAAGTTTCGGGCGAGTCGGCATCGTCGAAAGGGTTTGTCTACGTCGGTGGCGACGTGGCTGCGACCGGCGAGCGGGAATTTCGCGAGGGCATGACGCTGACGCAGGCGTTGCTGGCCGCCGGCGGTGTTGCCCGCAGTGATAAAGCCAGCGCGAAAGTAGCGCGGCGGAACGCGAGCGGATTTCTGGTCACGAACGAGTACAACCTGCGCGCCATCGAAGAAGGCAAGGCTCCCGATCCGGCGCTGGAAGCCGGAGATCGAATCGAGGTTAGACGCGGCGTGTGGTAAGCTGGCCGCATGCGCACGAGATAGCGACAAGGGCGGACCGATTCAGGCTCCGCCCTTTCTCTTTGCCCGGAAGAGTTCTCGAATGGACAGCCGATCAAAATCGAAACTGGGCCGTCTCTTAATCGCCAAGTCAATGGCCGAGGCTTTGCTGATCACGGCCGTTTCGGTTGGTTTCTACTTTGTCACGACGAATCCTTATCTGCGCGGCGTACTCGACTATGCCGACAACCAGACGGTCGCCGGCTGGGCGGTTGACGAAGGGCAGCCGGCCGCGCGCGTCGAAGTGCAACTCTACATCGACGGAATCTTCATGGCCGATCAAACCGCCGCGGGATATCGTCCCGACCTGCGTGAAGCTAGACGCGCCGAAGATGATTGGCACGGCTTTGTTTTCAACCTGCCGCCTGTTCCACCCGGTGACCACGAGGCCCGAGTCTATGCCGCGCATGCCGGTGGCGCCGACGCGCGGCGGACATTGCAGTTAATTGGAAAGCCACTCCGCTTTCGCGTCACAGGTTCCGAAAAGGGAGGCGCATCGCATTGAGTTCGGTCGCGAAAGACGAGCCACAGGGCGACGCCCGGTTGACGTCCGACGCCGGCGAGCGCCAGCTGGCGGCGTGGGAAATCGCGTCAATCGGTTCGTCCATGCTCATCGCCGAATGGATTGGTGCTTCGGTTGCCGGGGGAAGCAGGTTCATCGTGGCCATTCCGATCACGCTGGCGTTCGCTTTCATGATCGTTTCGCACCGGCTGCATCACGAAACGCTGCGCGACCTCGGGTTTCGCTTTGATAACTTTCTGCCAGCGGGATTGCTGCTCCTGCTGCCGATGGTATTGGTGGCCGTCGTGTGTTTCGTTCTGGGCCGCCGGTTCGGCGGACAAACAAATTTCCACGCGTGGCATGCCGGCACTCCGATCGCCGTACAACTGGCTTTGGGTTTCGGTTGGGGGCTGGCGCAGCAATACGTCCTGCAGGGTTTCATCAACCGTCGCGCGCAGTTGGTTTTGGGAAAAGGCTGGTTGAGCGTGCTCCTGGTGGCCGCAGTTTTCTCAGCGCTGCATTTGCCCAACGTCTGGCTGGCCGTCGCCACCTTCACCGGCGGAGTAGTCTGGGCCGCGGTCTATCAACGCGCGCCCAATCTCTTCGCCCTCGCCTTGTCACATGCGCTGATGACCTGGGTGATCATCGCAACCCTGCCGCCTTCAGCGCTCCACCATCTGCGCATTGGCTTCAAATACTTCAGCTAAGCTGCCAATCGTCCAAATTCGGCAGGATTTCAGGGTGATTTCGCAGTTTAAAGGATCGAGAGCGTTTCGCTGTACCCGTTGAACAGGGGTTTGCTATAATCGGCGGGCCTTGCAAGAGAGAGCAAGTCGGACGGTCGCTGCTGGAATGGTCTCAGATCTGGGATTTCAGATCTGAGAGTAATGCCAGGAGAGGAAAGTCCGAACACCAAAGGGCAGCGAGCCCGCTAACGGCGGGGCGTTTGATGAGATTTCAAATTTCAGATCTCATATTTGGGATCGGGGTTGAGTTTCATCGAACGACGACAAGTGCAACAGAGAACAGACCAGCCGGCGGCCTTGATTTGAGATTTCAAATTTGAGATCTCAGATTTGAGGCGGGGTGATGGGTGAAACGGTGCGGCCCGCAAGGGCTTAAAGTAAGAGCGCACCGGCGCGCGTGGTGACACGCGCGGCCAGGCAAACTCCTCGCGGTGCAAGACCAAATAGGGAGGCGTCAAAAGGGCTGCCCGCCCAAAGCATGTTTGGAATTTCAGATTTCAAATTTGAGATTTCCGAAACTGCTACGACCTCCGGGTAGGTTGCTTGATCCAACCGGCAACGGTTGGGCTAGAGGAATGATCGTCGCTCCGATCTCAGATTTGAGATCTCAAAGTTTGAAGTTTCAAATCTGGGATCGGAGTACAGAATTCGGCTTACAGACTTGCTCTCAATTGCATGGCTTTTGATCCCGCGAACGGTCGTCGGTTTTTAGGGCCCGCTTTCAGACTCGCGGTAAGGCGGGCGTTCTCAAAAATAATCTGAACTTGACGAGTCGCTTTTCATAAGGAGACATCGAAAACAAATGGCCAATCGCAAGGGAGTTTTCATTGGCGCGTACGTGCCCAACGAATTGAAGGAGTCTCTGCGCCGGCTTGCCGCTGGGGAACATCGCACGCTATCACAGGAAATCACGCGTATTCTCACCGAGGCAATTCATGGGCGCACCCTGCCGCCCGGAAGCATTGATCGCCGCGCGCCAAGTTCGCCAGCGCGTCGCCGCGACGTCGATCCTTTCCCACGTCGCCGCAAGGCTGACTTGGGCTACTCTCCTGATGAAGGCAAGCGCGGAGGAGACCGGTAACTTAGAGTCGGATTGGCGCTCGGCGATCGCCGGCAGACCCATCACGCCAGGAACGCGAACTTGAAAGTCCTACTTGTTATCGGCCTAGTTGCGTTGCTGTTTCTGCTTTTGTACCGGCGGTTGCGTCCCTACCTCAAGATCGTTCAGAACTTTCTCAACTCCATTCGTCAGTTCCAACAAATAAACGCCAGCCAGGGCGGCAGGCAAAGGCCTGACCAGCAGAGCGAGAAGCTGGTTCGCTGCGAAGCGTGCGGCACCTGGGTTCCAATCGGACGAGCCCTCAGTTCAGGTTCGGCCGGCGCCTTCTTTTGTTCGGCTGAATGCCAGCGCGAGCGAGAAGTGAAGAGGTGATCGGCCTCGTGAGAGAACTGACGTTGAGATCGCAGATGACGAAAACAGTTTTTACCGCGCTCGTATTGCTTTGCTATCCTGTTCTTGCTCAAGAGCGCTTCGACATCAAAGATGCTTCGAGAGATTACGACGTGAGGGTCGAGGTCGCGAAGTGTGAAGGCGATCTTTGTGATGGGAAGGTTACCTTTACTCTCTTCAAGAAGGGCAACTCGAAGCCTTTTCAGATATTCACCCTTGCGGACACCTCGTTCTTGCTGGATTCAAAAAAGAGCCCGCCCGCTAACAA
>DATGVD010000222.1:0-2676 GCA_035300785.1 Pyrinomonadaceae bacterium
CACCGTGCCAGGGCCGCGGGCCTGCCCATCGTCTTCGTAAATTTGATCGGTGGAAACGACGGCGTGATCTTTGACGGGTCCAGCATCGTCGCGGATCGTAACGGTCAGATCATTCTGCGGGCACCGCCGTTCGAAGAATTCGTAGGCACGGTCGATCTCGAGTGCGACGTCGCCGACACGCGCTGTTTGCCCGGCGATGATATCGAGACGGTGCGCCAGGCGCTGGTGCTCGGCATTCGCGACTACGCGCGCAAGAACGGATTCACCGGCGCCTTGTTTGGGTTGTCCGGCGGCATTGATTCGGCCGTGGTAGCGGCCCTGGCGTGCGAAGCTTTGGGCGCGCCGAACGTGCTGGCCGTGATGATGCCCTCGCCCTACTCTTCGCCGGGCAGCATCGAAGATTCGATCGAGTTGGGACGGCGGCTGGGCGTTTCGGTGATCGAGCGGCCCATCACTGCGGCGTATCAATCTCTGCGAAACGAACTCGGTTTGCCTGAGCCAAAGGCCGGAAGCAACTCGCACGCGGCCGAGAATCTGCAATCGCGTTTGCGCGGCAACATCCTGATGACGATCTCGAATGCCGAGGGGCGGCTGCTGCTTTCGACGGGAAATAAATCAGAACTGGCGCTCGGCTACTGCACGCTTTATGGCGACACAAATGGCGGGCTCGCGGTGATCGGCGACGTTTTGAAAACCGAAGTCTACGAACTAGCGCGGTTGTACAATCGCGATCGCGAGTTGATTCCGCAATCGATTATCGACAAGCGTCCATCGGCGGAACTCGCGCCCGGACAGTTCGACGATCAATCTCTGCCGCCCTATGACAAGCTCGATCCGATCCTCGAGCTCTATTTCGAGCAAAAGGCTTCACCGGAAGCGATCATCGCCGCGGGTCACGACCTCGAACTGGTTTACGACATTTTGAATCGCGTCGAGTCCCCCGCGAATGAATTCAAGCGCCGCCAACTGCCGCCGACTTTGATCATCTCGCGTAACGCGATTGGCATTGGCCGGCGCCGGCCCGTGACGCACCATTATCGCCGCCTGCCAAAACTTGAAAAGGCCGGCGCGATATGAACCCGAACGATGAACTAACCGACGGCATCATCATCGTGCGGGCGTATCGCGAAGCAGACGCAAGCGCGTTGTACGAAGCAGCGCGCGAATCGATTGCCGAAGTCTCAGTGTGGCTGCCCTGGTGTCACGAAACCTATTCGATTGAAGAAAGCCGGGAGTTTGTTACCTCGCGAGCACAGGCGGCGCAGGGTGATGAATGGTACAGCTTTGCGACCTTCGAAAAGGACTCCGGCAGGTTTCTGGGCGGGGTGGGATTAAACTTTTTCAATCGCGTGCATCAGATGGCGAATCTTGGTTACTGGGTGCGGACCAGCGCCGCCGGCCGTGGAGTAGCAACGCGGGCGGCACGGCTGGTTGCGCGGTTTGGCTTCGCCCAGCTTGATTTGCATCGGATCGAAATCCTCGCGGCGGTCGACAACATCGCCAGCCAGAAAGTTGCCGAGAAAGTCGGCGCCGTGCGCGAAGGCGTGCTGCGAAAGCGCCTCTTGATTAACGGCGAGTCACAGGACGCCGTCATATTTTCCCTGCTGCCGGAGGACGTGGGATTGCCCGCCGGTCTATAATCTGGCGATGTCCGAACGCATCCACAAGCGCGATCTAGTCCGCGAATTCCTCACCTACATCCAGGTTGAGAAAGGCCTGTCCGCGAATACGCTGCAGAGTTACGCGCGCGACATTGCCAAGTTGCAAAGCTGGTCGCAAAAAACCGGCAAGCAGATAGAAAGGCTCGAGCGAAAGGACTTACGCGAGTGGATTGCGCGTATGTCCCGCGACGGGCTGGCGCCTTCGTCCGTAGCGCGCGCGGTCAGCGCCGCCCGCGGCTTCTTTCGTTTTCTGATGCTCGACGGATACATCAAACGTCACCCTGCCGAAGACATCCATACGCCGCAAAGGCATTCGCGCCTGCCGCAGTTTCTGACTGAGGAAGAGATGGAACGATTGCTGTATGCGCCCGACGTGAAGACCGACATTGGGGTTCGCGATCGCGCCATGCTGGAAGTGATGTATGCCGCGGGTCTCAGAGTTTCAGAGATGTGCTCGCTCAGGACCAGCGACATCGACATCGATGCGGCCCTGATTTCCTGTCATGGCAAAGGCAGCAAAGAGCGGCGCATTCCGATCGGGAAAAGTGCGGTCCACTGGCTGCAAAGGTACACCGCGATCCGCAAGCAGTTCGGCAATGAAGGAAAGTCGGAGTTGTTTCTGCACCGAGGTCGATCGATGACGCGGCAAGCTGCCTGGGCAATCATCAAGACGCACGCCGCGCATGCCGGCGTGCCTGATATCTCGCCGCATACGCTGCGTCACAGCTTTGGGACGCACCTGATGCAACACGGCGCGGATTCGCGCTCAGTGCAGGCGTTGTTGGGACACAGCGACATTTCGACTACCGAAATCTATACGCATATCACTGACCTGCACATGCGCAAGGCCTACGATCGGTTTCATCCAAGAGCGCGGGCGGCGGCAACAGACGGAAAACGTAAGTGACCATCAAACACAAAGACACGAAGACACAAAGCGGAGGAAAGCAGACAAGTCGGACCAACCGTCAGTCCGGCTTCTTTCGGCTTAATGGTCCCTTTGTGCCTTTGTGCC
>DATGVD010000223.1:0-2091 GCA_035300785.1 Pyrinomonadaceae bacterium
CTCACGGCGGCCGAGATGAAACCGGCTGATGTTGACGCCCCCGTTCCCCAGGATGGTTCCGACGCGTCCAATAACGCCCGGCACATCGCGATTATGCATGACCAGCATGTGGCCGTGTGGAATCGCTTCGATATGAAAACCATTAATTTCGGTGATGCGGCCTTCGCGCGCTTCGCCACCGTAAACAAACACGCTTCCGGCCAGGGTCTGCTCGCTGGTGTCGCTAACCACGCGGGTGGCAATCGCGGGTCCGGAGCCTGTGCGGCTACGCACGTAACTGGTCGTTACTTTGATTCCCCGCTCTTCGGCGATCAGGAAGGCGTTGACTACGTTCACCCGCGCGCTGACGTCACGCAGCAGGCCGGCGAGAAAACCGCGCGTGACTGGCGCCGCGTCCAGTTCCACCAATTCACCGGCAAACTCCAGACGCACCTCGCGCACGGCGCCATCCACCAGCTGCGCCTGAAATCTGCCCAGGCTTTCAGCCAGTTCCAGGTAAGGCCGGAGTGCAGATAACTGTTTCTGATCGATCGCCGGTACGTTGACCGAGCCACGCAGGGCGCCCGTGAGAAGATAATCACGCACCTGCTCGGCCACGGTGAACGCAACCCCTTCCTGCGCCTCAGTCGTCGAAGCGCCGAGATGTGGGGTCGCGATTACTTCGTCCAGAGCGAGCAAAGGATGATCAAACGGCGGCGGCTCCTGCTCGAAAACATCCAGCGCGGCGCCGGCGACAATGCCGGATTTGATCGCCTCGTAAAGCGCCGCCTCATCAACCAGCCCCCCGCGCGCGCAGTTGATGACCCGCACACCCCGCTTCATTTTCTTGAAAGCTTCAGGGCCGACGATGCCGCGCGTCTCGGCGGTCAAGGGTGTGTGCACGGTCAGGAAATCAGCGCGCGCGAAGACTTCATCGAGCGGCGCGGCCTCGATTTCGAGATCGCGCGCCTGATCCGGAGCGATGAATGGATCGTGCCCGACGATCTTCATGCCGAAGGCGCGGGCGCGCGCCGCGACAGCGCGTCCAATCCGGCCGAGACCGATGATCCCCAGAGTCTTTCCCTGGAGCTCGACGCCGATGAATTGTTTTCGCTTCCAGTTCCCTGCTTTCAGACTTTGATTCGCCTGCGCCACGCTGCGCGCCAGTGCCACCAGCAAAGCGATCGTGTGCTCGGCGGTTGTAATCGTATTGCCGTCAGGCGCATTCATCACCACGATGCCACGCGCCGTCGCCGCCGCCACGTCGATGTTGTCCACGCCCACGCCGGCGCGTCCAATCACGCGAAGCTTCTTCGCCGCGTCCATCAACTCAGCCGTGACTTTGGTTTCGCTGCGTACGATCAGCCCGTCGCAATCGCGGATCGCCTCGCGCAAAGCGTCGGGCGCGAGGCCGGTTCTCTTTTCCAGCGCAAAGCCCGCATCGCGCAGCGGCTGAAGGCCGCTGTCGCTGACGTCGTCACAGACGAGAACATTAATAGGTAGTGAGGTCACGGCAGTAAGTGAAGTGCGGCCAGCAATGCAACCAGCGCGAGGACTGCGCCCGCATAAAAACCAGCCACGATGTCGTCACCAACTATACCGAGTCCACCGTGAAGGCCCTCAATCCGGCGGATCGGATACGGCTTGATAATGTCGAACGCGCGGAAGAGAACAAATCCAATAAGTATCATTTTAGGGCGAAGAAAGTAGGCTGGGACAAACATGAACGTAACCAATTGGCCAGCGACTTCATCGATTACCACTTGAGATGGATCTTTCTTCCCCATCAGACGTTCCGCCCTTGACGCCGCCCATATCCCTATCAGCGATAAGCCGATGACCAAAAGCGGCAGGATCCACATCAAGAAGAAACTGGATGTCCATTCTGTGTATGATCCGCCAAAATAGGTTTTGTCTAAATATTCAATGTCGATTCGAACAGCCGACCGCCACAACAAGATGTAAATCCCAACCCCCAACAGCGATCCCATCGTGCCCGGCGCAATTGGAAAATAGCCGACGCCACACGTGGCGATGGCCAGCGCTACATAATCGCCAATCGTGCGTAGCCGTTTAGGTGGCGCGAGTTCCCTTACCGGAATAACAACCGGA
>DATGVD010000224.1:0-3008 GCA_035300785.1 Pyrinomonadaceae bacterium
GATCAAATGCTGGTTTGAGTTGCGAAGATTCCGAACCGCAGTGAAGCCGGGACGATATTGACGCCGTTTGCGCTTGGGCCTGGAACACCGGCGCAAACGGTCGTTTTGTTCCTGGAGAACGTTCGGAGCAATCCACTTGAACGCGCTCTTCTGATTCACGTGATACGGAGAAAGGGAGTTGCCGATGAGCCTAGCCCTGCTTGCTTTCTTTCAAGCCGCCAATCAGGCTGACACCACTTTTAATCAGCCAGGCTATTTTTTGCCTCTGATTTTCGGCATGTTCGTCTTGGGAGCAGTCCTTTCTCTAATTGCAGCAGTGCTCGGTTTTGCTCGGGCTCGGGCCTTCGGAAGCTCAACGAGATGGTTCTCCATAGCCGCAGTGTGCCTTCTGCTGTTCCACATTCAGTTTCTCCTTTTCGGTTTTGGTGTGGTCTTGCAGGATCGCAGCATAGTTTTTCCGGTTCTTACTTTCTTTAATTTATTCATCGTCCTGGGAGCATTCTGCGCCATCATGGGATTTGTGAGACTTACAAGCCCGCCGCGGTAGCGCGGATAAAGCGAACTTCATTTCAGTCTTCATGGGTAAGAGAAAGTTTTTTTTCGCCGCGGCTGCTGTGATTGCAGGCGCGGCGGTTTTGTTTGCGCTGTCGCGCTGGCGCGGCGGCGAAGCTCGCGCGCGGCCCGCTCGTCCCGGATTCGTGCAAGCCAACGGCGCCAGATTCATGATCGATGGAAGGCCATTTCGCTTTGCCGGCGCCAACGTGGCGGTGATGTATCGCGACGACGATCGCCGCATGATGGGCGAGACCCTCCGGCAGGCCGCGCAAGCCGGAATCAAAGTCGTGCGCGTATGGGCTTCGGGCGAAGGCGGACCCGACGACGTCAAGCCGATCGCGGATTACCATGACTGGCCGCGCACGCATTCATTCCGTAACCAGCCTGATCAATGGAACGAAGACGAGTTTGCGTTTCTCGATCTCGTGCTTGAGCAAGCGGCGCACAACGATTTGCGCGTGCAACTCTGTCTCGGGAACTGGTGGCGCGACACCGGCGGCGTGACCCAGTATCTGCGCTGGGCCGGCATCGAAGGCGCCGATGACGACAAGTCGCCTTTCGGGATCAATAGCGAAAAGGCGATGCAGTTCTATACGAACGAGACGGCGCGGCGGCTCTATCGCGCGCACGTGCAAAAGATTGCGACGCGCCGCAACAGCGTCACCGGAGTGATGTACCGCGACGATCCGACCATCTTCGGTTATGAGTTGATGAATGAAGCGCAGTGCCTGACCGGACGTTGGAATGAACGCCGCGCATGGCTGGCCGAGATGAGCGCTTATCTAAGGTCGCTCGATCCCGATCACCTGATCGCGCCGGGTGACTGGGGCTATCGCTCGGCGGCGGAGCGCCGTGAATGGCTCGCCGATCACGCGCTGCCGCAGATCGATTACTGCGACGTGCACAACTATCCTCGCGACGATCTGGACAGCTTTGTCGACTCGCCGCAGGCGCTGGGCGAGTTCGTCGAGAATCGCGCCGCGGCTGCCTTTTCGATCCACAAGCCTTTGGTGTTTGGCGAATTCGGCATGGGTCCAGATGGTTACAAAGGCTTTTCGCAGGCGGCCTGGTTTCATACTTACTTTGAAGGCGCAGCTCGCGCCGGCGCGGGCGGCGCGATCTTTTGGATACTCACGCCCGATGCCGGGCGCGGTTACGGCGTAACTTATTCGGCAAAGCGCGACTGGCCTCTGATCGCCGAAATCGGCAGCGGCGCGCATTTATTCGCATCTTTGACAGACGCCACGCCTCCGGCGTCGGTGCTCGATGCGGGACAGCATCTGATACCGCGACAATTTGCTTTTGCGGGACCCGAAAACGATTGCGCAGTGCGACCGCAGGTAAACTATCAACCCGATCAAACGATCCTTTATCGCTTCTGGCCGAACACGATCGTGCGCGGACGGTTTGAAAAACTGGGCGGGGGCTTTGGGTATATTTGGGGCGCGGGCGCGGGTTACTTTGAATTCGTTGTTCCGGCGCGAAATGACCATCGTCGCGTTGGGCAAATCGTCGTGCGCGCGCACATTCAACCGGTTTTGCCGGTGGACGCAAAACCCGAGTGGATTCGAACGCGCGTCACGCTGTTCGTCAATGGAACCGATTGCGGCTCGCGCTTGATTCCAGTGGAAGATCCGAAAGCGCCTTTGATTCAGGAATGGAAGATCGATGCATGGTCAGTACGTCTGCGCGCCGCGCGTGGCTTGCCATTTACGATTCGCTTTGCAGTCACGCCCGAGTCTGATTGGCTTTACGGGGTGAACATTTCGAACTGGCCGCTGGGTTACGAGTCACACGACGCCGCACCGATGGAAGTTGAGGTGAGGTAGGGTTATTTGAATCCGTAAAGCTTGATCGCATTTTCTCGCAAAACCATCCGCGCCAATTCCGATGCCCGCTAGCGCGTGATCTCGCCGTCGTTCATCATTCCAGTCAGTGCAAGGGCGAGCGCCTGGCGCGCGGTCGTGTTTGAGAGCCACGCCAGTTCACCCCAATCGACTGCCGGACCAAACGCGAAAGCATCAGTGCCGAACAAAACTTTGTCGGGATAACTTTCCAGCCAGTTGCGAAGTGTTTCGCTCAACTCGCGCGGATAGCAGAAAAAAGTCTGCGCGGAAAAATCTGCATAAACGTTTGGCTTGCTCAGCAGCGAGCCCATCTCTTTCGTGAATGGATAGCCGCCGTGCACGACCACGAAGTTCGTCTTGCGCAAACTCGGATCATTAAAGGCGGTTTCCAACAGCAACGGGTTGCTCCCGCTTTGTCGATAGAACCCGCCCGCGCCCGAGATGCAATGAATGTGGATGGCCATGCGCAGCCGCCCGGCTTCGCGCGCCACGTAATAGAAGAGAAAATCCTGCAACGCTTTGTAATCAGCGGCGAGTGGCTCGCCGCCTTTCACGAATCGCGCGTAGGTCGCGCGAGCTTTCACTTCATCGGGATTGTCAAAGTCG
>DATGVD010000225.1:0-3577 GCA_035300785.1 Pyrinomonadaceae bacterium
CGATGAAGCGCGCAAGAAACTCGGAAGCCCGCGCGATAAAAGCGCCGAACAGGACTTCTACATGTTCGGCGACAATCAAGCTGTGCAGGTTTTTTACGACCCAGCCGGGGTCGTAAACGCGATTTCGATCGATTTTATGAGCGGCGCCCGCGAGATTCCTTCCTGCAAGGACGTTCTCGGCGCTGAAGTTGAGAAAAAACCTGACGGCTCAGTCTACAAATTGATTCGATATCCAAAGGCGGGCTACTGGGTTTCATACAGCCGCACGGCCGGCGATTCCGCCACCGTAACGATCACTATGCAGAAGATACAGTGAAGGCCTCGCTTTCGAGCTCTTCAGAAAAAAGCCGGACGAGAATTAAGTCTCGCCCGGCTTTTCATCTTTCAACGCAGGTTCGCGACTTAGTAAGCCTTGCGTTGCTCGACCTGCAAATTGTTCGTTACTGAAAAAGCTCCAGGCACGCTCATCGCCGCCATGTAAGCACGCTGCGCATCGGCTGAGTTCGAAACAACGCCTTCCAGCGTCACTCGACCGTGATCCACGACAATGTGAATCGATGGATTTGCGCCCATCGCATAGCGCGACAAGCCGGCGGTCCCAAAAACCGCGCGGTACGTTCGCCGGCGCAGCGAATCGTCAAATGGCGATAGCGGCAGGACGTCGATCTTATTCACGACGCGGTTCACTCCTGCCAGGCGGGCCACGCGTTGCGCTGCATCGGATTTTGTCGTCGGCTGCACGACCTGGCCGTAGAGAGTCACCGTTCCGCCATTGACCTGGAACGCCAGATTGTCAAACACGCCATAGTACGGCAGGGTCACGAGTTCATGGCGAACTTTCTTTTCAAGCGCGGTGCGTGATGGTAGGGACCGGACGGGATCCGCGATCGCAGTCGCAGCCATCAGCACCACTAATCCAATTAAGGCCGGGATTTTATTCTTGATGGTTTTCATTTTCTTTCCCTCCTCACCTTCCAAATTTGGACGATTTTCGATGGCGGTGAAACCGCCCGCGTTGCCTTGCAAAAATCTTGCGCACAGCTTGAAAAATAATTGTCACCGGCACCGGGGAGTCTCGCCGCAGGCTCCGATTTTACCTCGAGGGCGCCGTCCGATGCTGGACAGACCGGCGCCGCCAGTGTAGAAGTGTTGGTTTCGAATTCCGGAGGGATCGTTTACCGAAGATTATGCTGCAAGCAGGTTTTGTGGGCTTACCCAACGTCGGAAAAACTACGCTCTTCAACGCCGTGACGGCCCAGTCATCCGCGCTGATCGCCAACTATGCGTTCTCGACCAGCAAGCCCAACGTCGGCGTGGTGGCGGTTCCCGATGAACGTCTCGCGCCGCTGGCGAAGCTGGTCAAGACGGAAGTAATCGTTTCGGCCAGCATGGAGTTTGTGGACATCGCCGGGCTGGTGCGCGGTTCGTCGCAGGGCGAAGGCATGGGCAACCAGTTCCTTCATGCCATCCGCGAAACGGACACGATGGTCCAGGTCGTGCGCTGCTTTGAAGACGAATCCGTTGTGCACGTCGATGGGTCGATCGATCCGCGCCGCGACATCGAGACGATTCAGATCGAATTAGCGCTCGCCGATCTCGCGACCGTCGAGCGCCGCCGCGAACGCGCGCAGAAGACCGCGAAAAGTGGTGACAAGACCGCCAGGGCTGAGCTGGAAGTGCTGGACAAGTTGCAGCCGGCGCTGGAAGAGTTCAAACCCGCGCGCGGCGTTCCGCTCAGCGATGACGAGCGCGTGATCGCCCGCAACTATTTTCTGTTGACGATGAAGCCGACAATTTATGCGGCAAACGTTAACGAGGCTACGCTGAGCGCGCCCGATGAGAATGAACACGTCAAGACGATGCGCGAGGTCGCCACGAGCGAAGGATCTGAATGTGTGGTGATTTGCGCGCAACTCGAAGCCGATCTGGTCGATCTTTCGCCGCCGGAACGAACCGAGTACCTGGAGTCTCTCGGCGTCAAAAGCAGCGGCGTCGATCAGTTGATCAAGAGCGCTTATCGCGTGCTGGGTCTGATGTCTTTTTTAACGGCTGGTGAAAAAGAAGCGCGCGCCTGGACGATCCCCCAGGGATCGCGCGCTCAGGACGCCGCCGGTGCGATCCATTCGGACATCGCCCGCGGCTTCATCCGGGCTGAAATTGTCGGCTACGACGCGCTGGTTCGGGCCGGCTCCTACGCGGCGGCCAAAGAACAGGGACTGATGCGTTTGGAGGGGAAAGACTACATCATGCAGGAAGGCGATGTGGTTAATTTTCGTTTCAATGTGTAGCCGTCACGTTCGGGGCCCTAGCCCGACCGTAAGGGAGGGCTCATGGTTTCTTTGGCGGCGGATAGTTTGTAATTTCAGCCATTCTCACTTCAGCACTGCGCGAATGCCGACGACAATCAAGTAAATTATAGCTACGACGATGGCCAGTTTGATGAGCATCACGGCCAGGCCAATCAGAAATCCCAGAATGCCGAGCGCGACGCCGGCAGCCGCCAGCACCAGAGGCACGCCAACCGCCAACACAAATAGTGCCAGCAAAATAATTCCCACTACTCGTAAAACGTCCTTTGTCTCTTTCATTCTCTAAACCTCTTTCGCTCCGCTTTTTCTCGGCTTTTCTACAGGTCTTTCGTGCCCGCGTCAATATACGACAGGTTTAGGGCAATCGTTCCGTAAAAGCGCAAACGAGCCCCGAACACAAAATAGGCCGCCGGAAATCGGCGGCCCTGAGATTGACACTCTATCGATTGTTTGCGCGGAGAGTGTTCTACCGGATTACTTCGATCACTCCAACCCGATGGCCGGAAGGCTTAATGATGGTTCCTTTGGTCATGCCCAGGTCTTCGGTCGTCAAGAGCAAACCAAAGTCATTGAACGAAGTTTCAGACTTGATTTCCGCCTCGTTGCGTCCCTTCACGTTTATGATCTCGCCCAGCCTTTGAAATTGATTATCGGGCGAGATGGCCCAGAGGATGTATCCCTGCCCCTTGGGCGCTTCTTTCAGTTGGTGGAAACGCATGCGAACTTCTGTTACGTTTCCCCGCTTGCGCGGCTCGATAAAGATGTTCGCCCGCGCGCCTTCCATCGCACCGCTGAAATTCACCTTCAGTTTAGTCTCATCTCCGCGCTTGAAGGTCGGGATGCCAAGCATCGGAACCGTGTAGTCGGTCGGTATCACTACGTCTGTGGTTGGCACGACCGCGACTTCAGCGGGCACGGTTGTGGGCACGGCGACCGCGCCAATCTGTTCGCCGACCGCGTTCGTCAGGGGAATCACCGTCAGGCCGGCCGGCACGGCACTGCGGAAATAAACGTGCGTCGTCGGGGCATAAGCAGTCAGGTCCGCATCCGGTGAAGCCACCAACATGAACTTCGACAGTGGCGTCGTCGTGGCAAAGGTACCCACGCCGTTCGCGACTTCGATCGGGCCGAGTAGCGTCGCGACGCCGGCCGGATCGACTGCATAGACGTTCAGCGCGGTGATTTCCGCGGGCAGACTGGTTAGATTCAACTTGATTGTAGTCAGGTTCGGATCGCGCAGGATCGTCGCCATTCCGGTCGCGCCGCTC
>DATGVD010000226.1:0-2587 GCA_035300785.1 Pyrinomonadaceae bacterium
AGTAGCCCGCGCGTCAGCAAGGGCGTACTTGCCTAATCGACAATCATTGACGCCCTCCCTAACGGTCGGGCTACTGCACCAGATTCCGTGCGCGCGTCGCCAGGCGCGCGTCATCGATCTTCTTTACGACCGCCGCAAACGATGGCGTCGGTCCACGCCAGCGCAGCTCATCGACATTTTTGAACAGCGGCGCGTCGGTGCGCAGCGTCGCAAGGTTCTTGAAGAGCAGTGCTAGTTGACGATTGTCATTCTTCAAAACTTCTGACGGAAAGTCTTCGATGTGGCCGAATTGATTTATGAGTTTCGCGGCGGTCTTTGCGCCTAAGCCGGGAACGCCCGGATAGCCATCGGCGGCATCACCTACCAGCGCGAGATAATCCGCGATGAACTCTGGCGCGACGCCAAACTTCGCGCGGATCGAGCCGGCATCGCGAATCTCATTCTTTCTCCGATCGATTTGCACCACGCGATCACCGACGACGCATTGCGCGAGATCTTTGTCGGGCGTCCAGATGCAAACCTTCTCCACCCGCTTGTCCTTCGCCGCGAGGTGCGCCGCGGACGCGAGCGCGTCGTCAGCTTCCAACTCGATCATCGGCCATACGACGACACCCATTGCGGCCAGGGCTTCTTCCAGTGGAATGAACTGGGCGTACAGTGCCGGCTCGATGCCTTCCCCCGTTTTGTAATCCGGCCAAAGATCGTTGCGGAACGACTCAATGACGTGATCGGTCGCGACTCCGATGTGCGTGGCGCCGTCTTCGAGCATCTTCACCACGGTGTGGAGCACGCCCGACACCGCGCCATACGGCGGATCGATCTTCTTGAAGCGCCGGATTCCGTAGAAGTGGCGAAATAGTTCGTAGGTGCCGTCGACCAGGTGAACGATCATATGCGGTTGCCGAGGATAGTGTCTTACTTTGATGAGCGGTGTTCAGAGTACCGACTTTAGTCGGGTTTTTGTAAGGCGAGAAAGGACCCAACTAAAGTTGGTACTCCATACGCCGTCAAATCAAGACACCACTTTGCCCAGAGTCTAGCCTCTCTGTCAGCGGCTAAGTTATAATCCTTCTCGCTTCAAACCGACAGACTGTGGGTATCCACGTTGCCCCGGTTTGCTCCTTGCGGCAAGGTTTTGTTCTAGAGGTGGAATTATGTCAGCAAAACATCCTGGTTCGCGTTTGAAATCATACACGCCGCAGGCGATTTATAGCGCGCCTCCAGGCGAGCGCAAACACATTCTGCGCCGGTTCTGGTTTCCGGCGGTAATGCTCCTGGCGCTCGCCGCCGGTGGATTGACCGGCATCATCGCCGCGTATCAGCTCAACTATTCACAGGCGGCGAGCGAAGTCGCGGCGCTCGCGACCTACCGGCCGAGCGTCGTCACGCGCGTCTATGCGGACGATGGCACGACGGTCATCGGCGAGTTCGCCCTCGAAAAACGCATCCCGCTGAAGTTCGAAGAGATTCCGCCCGTGATGAAGAACGCCATCCTCGCGGTTGAGGACACGCGCTTTTACGATCACATGGGCATCGATCCGATTCGCATTGTCGGCGCTGCCTGGAAAAACCTGACCAGCGAGAGAGTTGAAGGCGGCTCGACCCTGACGCAGCAGCTTGCCAAGAACCTCTTTCTAACTCGTGAGCAGACTTTGAAACGCAAGGTGAACGAGTGGGTGCTGGCTCTGCAAATCGAGCGCTACTACACCAAAAACCAGATCATGGAGCTGTACGCGAACCACATCTTTCTGGGCGCGAACGCGTATGGCGTCGAAGCCGGCGCGGAAACTTATTTTGGCAAGCAGGCGAAGGACCTGACGCTGGAAGAAGCGGCGCTCCTGGCCGCAGTGCCGAAAGCACCTGGCGAATACTCTCCGACTGCAAATCCAGCCAAGGCGAAAGAGCGCCGCGATCTTGTGCTCGACCTGATGGCCAGGACTGGATTTGCTTCGCAGTCCGAGGTTGGTGCGGCGAAAGCGAAACCGGTGGTGTTGGCCGACACTGCCTATTACCAACCGCCGCAGGCTCTCTCTCCGGCATTCGACTATCCGGTCGAGTACATCCGTCAGGATTTGGAAGACAAGTACACCACGCGCGTCGCCCAGACCGGACTGGCAGTTTACTCAACCATCAACGTCGCCGCGCAAAAGAAAGCTTACGAAGTTGTACGCGCCGGGCTGCGTCGCTATGACAAGTCGCACAGTGGCTGGCGCTCTTCGTACGAAGCGATTCCCACCTCGGCCAACAGCGGCGTGCCGACGCCACAGGAGCTCGCTGGTTACAAATATCCTGATTGGTACCGGAACGAATATGTTGCCGGCCGCTATTTGATGGGCCTGGTGACGAAGGTCGATTCGGCCCGCGACGAAGCCACGGTGCGCTTTGGTAATTACACCGCAACGGTGACCAGCGCTGATATGGGCTGGGGCAAGCGCGCGCCGCGCACCGAATTCAAGCCGGGTTATCTCGCCTACTTTGAAATTAAGGAAGCCGATAAGAAAGCACATCGACTGAAAGTTGAGTTGACTCAGATTCCCGGCGTCCAGGGCGCGATGATGACTTTGAACGCGAAGACCGGCGAGATCGT
>DATGVD010000227.1:0-2557 GCA_035300785.1 Pyrinomonadaceae bacterium
GGAACCAAACCTGGGACGGGCGGTTCGGAAGGCGTCGGCTATCTGCAAAAGACTCTGGACAAGAAATTCTTTCCCGAAATCTGGGAAGCAAGAACGTTTCTCACCACGAAGCACGACGATCAGGGATGTCCGTTTGCGAAGACTTAGGTTGGGCCTGAGCAACGCCGTTCATTCGTAAGTTCTTAGACCTCTGGAGACCATTGAGGATGAACTTCCCCGAACGCTTCAACATGGCCGACTACTTCCTCTACCACAACCTGGAGGAAGGACGCGAAAACAAAGTCTGTCTCTACTACGAAGATCAGACGTTCACCTACGCCGAGGCGGCGCGGATGTCGAATCGAGTCGGGAATGCTTTGCGCATGTTGGGGGTGAAGATCGAAGATCGAGTCCTGATCGTTCTGCCTGATTGTCCGGAGTTTGTTTGGACCTGGTTTGGCGCGGCCCGGATTGGCGCCGTAATCACCATGGTTAATCCGCTGCTGACGGCGGATGACTACCGATACTATCTGGAGTACACGCGGGCCCGCGCGGCGATCGTGCACGAATCATTTCTTAAACCATTCAATGAGGCCGTCTCTGGCGCGGAACATTTGCGAGCGGTACTGGTGGTCAGTAACCAGGACGCGATCGACGTTGAACTAATCGACTCTCAAAGCCGCCTGAAGTCGTTTTCTTTTTCTGAAACCCTTTCGTCTCAGTCCATGGCTTGCCGGGCGGCAGACACGCACCGCGACGACATCGCGATCTGGCTGTTCACTTCCGGCTCGACCGGCCATCCAAAAGGCGCGGTGCATTTACAGCACGACCTTCCCTACAACACCGAAGTCTTTGCCAAACGCGCGATGGGCGTCAACGAAAACGACCTGACGGTTTCGGTTCCCAAGCTTTTCTTTGGCTACGCTACGGGAACGAATCTGCTGTTTCCCTTCGCGGTGGGCGGCGCGACCGCGCTCTTTGCGGAACGCTCGACCCCGGAAAAGATGTTCGAAGTGATCGAACGTTATCGGCCGACAATTCTGACCACCGTGCCGACGATGATCAATTCGATGCTCAACGTCCAACAGACAAGCACGCCTGACTTGTCGAGCATTCGCTTTTGTTATTCAGCTGGCGAGGCCCTGCCGATCGAGCTTTATCATCGCTGGAAGGAAACGTTCGGCGCGGAGATTTGCGACGGCATTGGCTCTGCCGAGATGTTCCACATCTACATCACGAACCGCCCCGAAGATGTGAAGCCGGGCAGTCTGGGGCGCATCGTGGCAGGCTACGAAGCAAAGATTGTCGACGGCGATGAAAACGAAGTCGCCAGTGGCCAGATGGGCACGCTCAAGATCAAAGGCGATTCGGCAGCGCTCTGCTATTGGAACGCGCATGAGAAATCGAAAGAAACCTTCGCCGGGGATTGGTGCACGAGCGGCGATCAGTTTCACGTCGATGCCGATGGCTACTACTGGTATCACGGCCGCACCGACGACATGCTGAAAGTCGGCGGCGTCTTTGTCGCGCCGGCGGAAATTGAGAACTGCCTGCTGCAACACGAGGCGGTCGCGGAATGCGCCGTCATCGGCCATGACGCCGGCGACGGCCTGGTAAAACCGAAAGCGTTCATCGTCGCGCGTGGCGAAGGAACTGACGTGCTCGCGGAAGAGATCAAGCAGTTCGTCAAAGCGAAACTTGCGCTCTACAAATACCCACGCTGGATTGAGTTTGTCGATTCGCTCCCAAAGAATGATCGAGGCAAGATCGACCGCAAGCTGCTCAAAAATTAGCCGTTAGCTCTGGATTATCCAGCAATCCGTCAACTGAAAATCTTGTATCCTGAGCGATTTGCTGGTCATAGCGCGAGAGCCGCCGCGACATCACAAGCATTACTTCATAACAGGTGTATTACTTTTCTCCAGCAGTGGTCTGCCTGCGCCGACATCTTGGCACCCTACGCTCCTATCGACCGCTGAGTCCCTGATCCCACTACCGAAGGGTTTGGCTTGGCGTTCGGAACGCCGCAAAGCTCCGAATCGTGGGACTTGCTGAAATAGGCCCAAAGCTCTCGCCTAATAGCGCCGCTGATATGGTTGATTATCCGGGGGCACCAATGGACGCGCCTTATACAACTTTTTTGTTATTGTAACTGGCTATGAGCCGTGATATAAGACTGCTTGCGCAGAATCTTGCAACGAACTTGGCCTTCCACCAAGATGCCTCAGTACGACCTTCAGATACTTTGCTCCGAATGCGGCAACTTTCACGATATGCTTCTGCGAGTTTCGCTGGAAGAATCCTTTGAGGTTCGAAATCTCAGCGACATTTATAACGGCAAGATTCCCCCTGAGTTCTATGCAGCCATCACTGGGCAAACATGCCCGACCACCAAGAAGCCAATCAGCAAACAGAATCCTGAGCACTTGGTTTTGGTCGCGGTCGGAAAGTGGCTGCCCAAAAACTAACGATGCGGAAATATCCCGCCCAAATACTCGACCAGAATTCAGCTTTTTTAGGCAAAGACGTGGAAATGTATACCTACTAACCATTTCCTTTAGACGAGAGTCGAAGAAGA
>DATGVD010000228.1:0-4121 GCA_035300785.1 Pyrinomonadaceae bacterium
CTGGCAGCGCAGTTTCTGGATTATCAGAACCGCCTGCGGTAGCAGGCGGTTGATCGTTGATTATTGGAGCGCGAGCAATTGCGGATCAACCGCCCGCTACCGCAGGCGGTTCCGACCTAGCCTATTTGATCTTAATTCCCGCCGAAGCGCGAACGTTGTCCTGCCGTTTGCCGCCAAAGAAGGTCGGCAAATAATCGACTTGGATCGCGCGCACGTCGAGATGTTCTCCGGCATGCACGTCTAACCCGGCGCCTAAGGCCATCGCAAAAGCGGTCCTGCTTCGGTCAGTACTGCAGTTCGTAGTGTCAAAGTTCCCGCGGATGTTCTCGATTCCAAACAAAGCATGAGCGAATGGCGTCACACCTGCGGTGCGCCAGTTGTAGCGCGGCCCCACCATCAGGTCGTAACGCTGCACGCGAGCCGGGAACGTGCGGCCGGACAGACGATCCTGAAACCTCGTCGTGCCGTAGGTGCCGCTGAAGCTCGCGACGATGCCTATGTGCGAATTCAGGTTCTGAACAAACTCAGCTTCGAACCCGTTGTAACCCTGGCGTTTGGATACGAGGTCAACCCGAGATCCGTTAATGGTGGCCGTGGCATTGCGATCGAACTGATCGGCGCCGTTGTTAGCTCGTTCGTACGCATAACCGACGTAAAATTCGTAGTGCGAGTAATCGCGATCTTGCGCAAACGCTACCGGTGCGCAAATCAACGCGGTTAGGAGCAAGAGAAAGATTCTGGTCATCGGGCAACCTCCCTGCTGAGATCTCTGGTAACGGGAATGGACAGCTAGATAAATAATACTAATCCGCTGCGATTCCCAAACTTTGCGCGCCATTGTTCCTTTATTTTGTTATAGACGCAAGTGCGCGCGAGACGTTTTGACTGAAAAACACCCAAATTTCCTGAGACTGGCAACCCTGGGGATGCTGGCGTCGCTGGTCTGGCTTTGGCCTTTTTCGGCAAGAGCGCAAACTGCTGCCGATGTCGCGAAAGAGGCGCAGCGCCTGACCCGCGTGGCGCAAGTCGCGCAACAGGAAGGCCGCTATGACGACGCGATCAAGGCCTACCAGACGATCACTGTCGTCGCTGCCAGAGAGCCCCGAATTGCTGCGGTCGCGTATCTGAACGCCGGCAACATCTATCTGGCACGCGGTAATTTCGAGGAAGCTGTCGGCGCTTTTCAACGCTCGATCAAGCTCGACGGGAACTCTGCCGAGGCTCAAAACAATCTGGGTGAGGCGCTGGGTGAGCTAAAGCAATACCCGCGTGCGCTCGAAGCTTTTCAGCAGGCGGTCGGGCTCGACGGCGGTTTTCTGAAAGCGCGCTACAACATGGGCGTGACTTACGATCACCTCGGCCAGCTGAAGTACTCCGAATTTGTCTATCGAATTCTGATTCGCGATCATCCGGATTTCGCGCTCGCTTATGACGGTCTGGCCGTGTCGCTCTCGAAATCCGGCCGCGCGCGCGAAGCGATTCCGCTGCATCAGAGAGCGATCAGCCTCGAGCCGAGAGACGCGTCGTTCTACTACAACTTCGCAGTCAGCTATTTGGTTTTGGGTGAGTTTAGGAAAGCCCAGGAGCAGCAGCAGAGACTTCGCGACCTCGATCCGGCGATGGCCGAGCACCTGGCGATCGTGATCGCCAGGCATCAACGATAGCCTGCGTCGCTTATCCCACTTCGCACTACAAAGCCACAAAAAGGCACAAAAAGCTCAAAAGGAATTGACGGTAAGGCCAACTCTTTTTGTGCATTCTGAGCCTTTTTGTGGCAATCCCTTCTGGCAGGTCAGAAATTTCCCTGACACTCTTCGTGCGAGCAATCACAGTCGAGTTCGATTGTGTCGCCGGCGCCTTCGCAGGACGCACTGCAGTACTTGCCGTCCGCCGGCTGCGGACACGAGCAACACGGGTTCTTGCACGTATTTTCTTCGGCCATAATTTCCTCCCGGAAAAACCTGATTAGCGAGCCGCGCAGAGCTTAGCATACTC
The DNA here is from genome assembly GCA_035300785.1 of Pyrinomonadaceae bacterium. Classification (GTDB taxonomy): domain Bacteria; phylum Acidobacteriota; class Blastocatellia; order Pyrinomonadales; family Pyrinomonadaceae; genus UBA11740. The sequence goes on from DATGVD010000228.1 coordinate 1,996, forward strand.
GGTCACGGATGAGCATCTCAGCGGAGAGGACGTCCGCGCGGACTCTGCCCGGAAGACTGCCGGCCTGGGTCGGAAGAGTTCTGGCCCAGCCGTTTGGGGCGACCTGGTCGTTGCCGACCATGGAATCCCAGTCGGCGTCGCACGGCGTGGGGATCGTAATTCGATCGAGAGAACGAAGTTGGTTAGACATAAGGCCGGCTCCTTTCAAATGGCTGAAGTTTGATCGGGGAGCCTGGGGAGAAGCTCCGTGTCTTCAGCGCAGAGTTAGACAACAAACGGGGAAACAAGTTCCAAATTGAAGTAGGCGCACGTCCGCTACTTCACAACAAACCTTGTCGGCGCGACGATCGCGCGCGCTTCCGGATTGTAGTAGTCATAGACGATCGACGCGGCCGTTTGCGCGTTCAGCCCAAAGCGCGGCCGAAACCTGAAGTCGAATTTCGTGCCGCCGGCGCGTGGCCACAGATAGACGATCACGCGGTCGGGCAGGATGTCGTACTGGCTAATGCCCCAATCCGATCCTTTCATGGCAGTATCGAGCGAAGCGCGATCGACCTCCGCGCCCGGCGGCAAACCGATTTCCGCCAGCATCATGCCGTAACCGCTAAAGCCGATGCGCTCGGCTTCAACGTGACAACTAATCTGATCGCTGATGCCGCTTTCGGTCTTGTCGAACCTGGTGACCAGCCGCAAGCCGCTCGATCCATTCGCGCGCCAGTTGGCGTTCTGGGTGGCAACGGATTCGCGCCACGGCAGGTAATACGTGGCGACCGCCTGCACAGACGCCGGCGAACTCCCGCGCGCGCGCTTTATCTCAACGCGATTAGTGCCGGCTGGCATGAATTGCGAGAGGTCGATCGTCAACGGAGCGACCAGTCGATTGGGCGCCGGCAACTCAACTGATTTGACGCTGCGGCCGTTGACCATGATCTCTGCGGTCGGCGGCGTGCCAGTGGCTCGCGCGGCGTCGACATCCCGCGCCAGCAACACGAGCAGGGCATCGAGCACGTTGATCGTGGCCTGCGTCGAGTACCAAACGCCATAGCGATCTTTTTCGCGCAACAGAAACAAGAGTCCGCTGCGAACCAGCTGCTCAGTCGCCGGGAGCGCGGACGCACCGCCCGCATTTGCGCGCGCCAACGCCTGCACCGCCAGCGCCGTCGTTTCAACGCGACCGGCAAGTCCCCAACCATAGAACGGCGTGTTGGTTTCCAGGGACCAGTAGCTGGCACCGTTCTCTTCGTGAGCCAGCGCGCGAAGTTTAGCGATCGCCCGCTGAGCACGGGCCGCGTCGTTTACTTCAAGCGCGGCCAGCGCATAAGACGCGATCAAGTATGGCTCGTCGATCTCTTCAACTCGGGTCGCAAGATAGTCGAGAGCGCTTTTCAGTTCTGGTGAAAGCGTTTTGTATGGCTGTTGGCTGACCGTCGATGTTCCATCGATCTTTGCGGAGGGAGCCGTGATCCCCAGCACGCGCGCGACGTACGCAGTTAGCAAAGCCGTCCGGCGCTTGTTCTCAAGCTTGTCGCCGTAATCATGCGCCGCCCAACTGCCGTCCCCGCGTTGCTGCTTTACCAGCCACGCCCGCGCGTTCTTGATCGTGTCATCGTCAACCGCGATCAGTTCCTTCGCCTCGCTGAGAAACCTGAGTGCGTAAGCAGTCAACGCAATATCCGGCTCGCCCTTACCCCAGTAAGTAAAGCCACCGCTCTCATCGCGGTAATTCAGCAAGCGCTGGTAACCAGCACGGAGATAACGCTCGGCTTTCGCTCGCAAGGGAGAGTCCTGCCCCGTCTTCTGGTAATTGCGCAACAGCAGAAGGCTCGGATAAGTCGATGAGATCGTTTGCTCGCCGCAGCCGTAAGGCCGCGCCATGATCGCCTCGACGCTTTCGGCGACGTGGGCCATCAGGTTTGGATAGATTTTCAATTCCGCCCGGGTGGAATTGGGCAGCGCCGTTTGCGGAATATCGAGCGTGAGCGTGCCGCTAAATGAAACGATGTCACTCGATGTCACTGATTTCTCTTCGCCGTCAGGATGCACGGTAATTGGCTTTTCGATCGCGTCGTTCGCGTCCGCGCCAGTTGCGATAATCCTTTGCTTGCCATCTTTCACCGACGCGCTCG
>DATGVD010000229.1:0-2995 GCA_035300785.1 Pyrinomonadaceae bacterium
AGAATATTTTCAATGCCAGGCCGGAGGATTATCAGGTCGCTACCCAGCGAGTCTTTGAATCCTCTCGTTATCCATCGCACGTGACGCTGCCGGTATTAAAGTGATCCGGGGCAGTAGCCCGACCGTGAGAGAGGGCTCCTCGAATTCCTTACAATGAAAACTGTCGGCATCATCGGCGGCATCGGGCCTGAGTCAACGATTGAATACTACCGTGGGATTATTGCCGGCTATCGCGAGCGGCAAACCGACGGAAGCTATCCGTCGATCATCCTCAACAGCATCAATCTCAGGGTGCTGCTCGGTTTGATTACGGCGAACGAGCTCGATCAAGCGACCGACCATCTCGTCGATGAATTGCAGAAGTTGGCGCGCGCGGGCGTGGATTTCGGCGTCATCGCCGCCGGCACGCCGCACATTGTTTTCGATCAGGTGCGCGAGCGTTCACCCCTCCCATTAATCAGCATTGTCGAAGCCACTTGCGACGCCGCGGCGAAGATGAACTTGAAAAAGATTGCTTTGTTCGGCACTCGCTTCACGATGCAAGGGCGCTTCTACAAAGATGTATTTTCCAAAGCAGGAATCAAGCTGGTCGTGCCGGAAGCTGATGAACAGGCCTACATTCACGACAAATACATGAACGATCTGGTGCACGGTATCGTCCTGCCCGAAACTCGCGAGCGCCTGCTCCGAATTTTGGACCAGATGAAAGAGCGCGACGGCGTCGAAGCTCTAATTCTCGGCGGGACCGAGCTCTCTTTGATCATCAAAGATGCCGAGCACAACGGATTGCCTATTCTGGATACAACCAGGATTCACGTCGCGCGCATCGTCGCAGAGTTATTGTCATAGCGTTATAATCCGCGCTTCCGATGCCACATCCACCACCATCCGCGCTTATCAAGTTTCTCAAGCCGTACGACCGCGAGATTCAAAAGCTTGCACTACAAGTTCGCGCGCTGGTGCTGGAAGAGATGGCGCCGTGTTACGAAAACATCTATGACGCGTACAGCGCCGTGGCGATTGGTTACGGCACCAGCGATCGTCTGCGAGACGGCATCTTTCACATCGCGGTTTATTCGAAGCACGTGAATCTCGGCTTCAATGATGGCGCGTCGCTCGCCGATCCGCAGGGCATTCTGCTGGGTGCCGGCAATCAAATTCGCCACCTCACGATCAAAACACCGGATGATCTGGCGCGACCGGAGATTCGTGCTTATCTAAAGCGCGCGCGCAAGTTCGCGCTGGCCGAGGCGAAGAAACTCGGCGAGCCGCCGCCGCAGAAACCTAAAGGCGTGGTTTCCACCGTGAAGGCGATCTATCCGAAGAAACGCCGACCGAAATAGGTAACAAGACTCGATCTTTGCAGTGCGGCGACTCGTCGCCGCTTTGGTCTGCAGCGGCTTGACGCCGCATTCTTTGAAAAGGCGCAAATGAGATGAGGTCGCGACAAGTCGCGACCGACCAAAGCGCTGACAAGTCAGCGCACTCCAAATTTGAGGCGTGCTAGTCAGTAATAACTGACACCCAGGACTCTGGAATTGAACGTTGAAACTCTGTGGAGGTCCGATGTTAAAACGATTAGCTGCTCTGCTATGCCTGCTTGCTCTCGCAACTCTGGCTGCGTTTGCCGCCGACGCTCGTCGCGTACCGACGATTGACGATCTGCTGACGATCAAATCAGTGGGTGGGACGCAAATTTCGCCCGACGGAAAATGGGTGGCATACACGGTTGGTTACGGCGATTTCAAGACAGACGCGTTCGTGACCCAGATTTGGCTCGCCCAATCAGACACTGGCAAATCCTTTCAATTAACCCGCGGCGACAAATCCGCGACGAATCCGCGCTGGTCGCCCGATGGACAATGGCTCGCCTTTCTCAGCAATCGCATCGAAGACAAAAACCAAATCTTTGTGATCAATCCGCTCGGCGGCGAAGCGCAACCGCTAACCAAATCCGAAACTGCGATTAGCAACTTCGCCTGGTCGGAAGACGGCAAGACCATCGCCTACACGGCCGCCGAACCAATCGCGCAGGCGTTGAAGGATCGCAAAGACTACCTCGGCGACTACGACGTGGTGCGCGAAGGCTACAGCTATGTGCATCTCTGGTCCTTGAATGTCGCGGACGCGATGAATGCGCCGGTAGCCGGCAAGCAACGCACAAAGAAGAAGGATTTCAGCGTCGATTCGTTTTCGTGGTCGCCCGATGGTTCGACTATCGTGTTCAGCGCCACGCTGAATCCCGATCTGATTCAGGGCACAACGTCAGACATCTATCTACTAAAGCTCAGCGACGACTCGGTGAAGAAGATCGTCTCGCAACCCGGGCCGGACAACAACCCTCGCTTCTCGCCGGACGGAAAGCAGATTGTCTTTTCTTCCGCGATGGGCGAGAAGCTGTTCTTTGCCAGCAACTCGCGGCTCGCGGTGGTCGGAGTTGATGGCGGCCCGCCGCGTTCGATCACCGACACATTCGACGAAAATCCTGGTCTGGTGGAATGGAAAGCCGACGGGATCTATTTTACCGGCCTGCACAAAACCGCTTCGCATTTGTTCCGTGCTGACCCCGCAACGGGCCGGATTACTCGCGTCTCTGGTCCTGACGATCTGATGGCTGGATCGTTTTCTTTGACTCGCAAGGGCGACGCAATGGCGTTTACGGCCGGCTCGCCGGCGAGCATGAACGAAGTATTCGTCTCGGGCATGCGGAACTTCTCGCCGCATCAGTTAACAAACATGACGGACCAGGCGAAAGCGTTTACCCTCGGCACGCGGGAAGTGATCTCGTGGAAGAGTCAGGACGGCGCAACGATCGAAGGCGTGCTGATCAAGCCGGCGAATTTTGACGCCACCAAAAAATATCCGCTGCTCTGCATCATTCATGGCGGGCCAACCGGTGTCGATCGGCCTTTGCTGCTGACTCCCGATTCGCGTTATTACCCTTCGGACATCTGGGCCGCGCGCGGCGCGTTGATTTTGAAAGTGAACTATCGCG
>DATGVD010000230.1:0-4629 GCA_035300785.1 Pyrinomonadaceae bacterium
CGAATGTGTAGGTGAATTCTCGAGTGAGGGCGCTCGAACTTCACTTCCTTCATGTCATCTTTTCCTCTCGCCATGTGCAACGCCCCAAACCCAGCTATTACAATTCCGATTTTAGCACGGTAGAGAATCGTCGCCCGAGCCCGATTCATCGGGCAAGCCGCGTGAACGCCGCTGGTGCTGACAAATGGCAATGAAATGGGATCGTTCAGAAGCTTTACCCGCTTGCTACCGCAAGCGGTTCTGTAACGCCTATGGCACTTCGATGGTCAGGTCTTTGCCCGCAAAGATGAAATTCGGCCGGCGGCGCCCTTTCATGAACTTCGCGGCGGTTTGCGAGAGCGCGGTGATGATGATTGGCAGAGCGATCGTCGCGTCGCAGTTGACGTAAGCGGTGAGCGCGCCGCGTCCGAGCTTGCCGTAAACCAGCGATTCATCAAATGCGACGGCGCTCGACCGGCCACCTGGATGCGGCGCATCGGCGGCGATTTGAATCGCGTACTTGTGACCGTGGATCTGCTGCTTGAAAATGTGCGCCGACATCTCTGTCTGACGAATGAAGCTCTTGGGGATACCGCCGCCCAGATTGATAATGCCCGAGGTGCGCGCGCGGATGGCAATTTGCGCCAGATCCAAAACGTCCTGCACGACATCGAACTGAAAGTTGTTCTTCTTTTCAAACCGCGCGCCGGCGATGCCCACGGCGATGCCGCTGTCGGTGATCCCCGGACAAAAAACCGGCACTCGTGATTTGTAAGCCGCGGTCAGCACGCCGTCCTCGGCGGCGATCTCCGCAAGTTCGCGGCCCAGCAGGTGCAGAAATTCGCGCGTTGAGTAAGGACGCGACTGATCCAACTGGCTGGCAAAACCGCCGACCCATTCTTCGGCTTCGTGATATTCCTCTTCACTCGACAGCAGGTCCCACATGCGATTGATCTTCGCCGACTCGAGCTCCGCGTCAGTCATGTTGGGATGCGCCTGAAAATGATGACGCCCGAGCGTTTCGTGCAGGTCGTGAAAGATTAGAGAGCCGGACAGCACCAGCACGTCAACGAACCGGTTCTTGATCACATAGGCGAGCAAGCGGCGCATGCCCGCCGGGATCAGCGCGCCGGAAGCCGCCACGGTAATCGTGGTGTTGTCCCCCAGCATGTCCAGCCAGATGCGATGAGCTTCGGCCAGTTGGCGGCCGCCAAAGCCCGTGCCTTCCATTTTTTCCAGCAGCCCAGCCACCGAACGATCGCGGTCGACCTGCACCGGCCGCGTAGGAATCGTCAAGTATTTACTGGGTTTTGGTTTTCGCTGTGTCACCATAAGCTCGTTCTAACCTCTCTTCGATCGATGCAAATCAGCTCTTAATAATCATGACGACGCCGACCCTGCGTGCGGTTACCATTAACTGCCACATAGGTGTAGGCATCAAAGCGCGACTCGTAAAAGTTAACCAGCTCCGCGCCCGCGGTTTCGGTCAACTCGCCGTCTTTTATTCGCTGTGTCACCTGCCGGCGAAATCCTTCGTGCAGGAACCCGCGCTCATAGCGCGCCCGCGCGGCGGCTTCGCCAACGGTCGTGCCGCGAATCACTTTCTTGATGAGATAGCCTTCTTCGTCGATGTGAATTTGCGCTTCGTGCGGCGCGCCGAACAGGTTGTGATTGTTGCCCATCACTTCCTGATACGCGCCGACCAGCATGAACGCGAGATAGTAAGGCTCGTCCGCGTCCAGCTTATGCAGCTCGAGCACCTGCTTGACGTCGTGCAAGTCAACGAATTTGTCGACGACGCCGTCGGAATCGCAGGTGATATCGCAAAGCGTGGCAAATTCGGTGGGCGGCTTGTTCAATGACTGGATGGGCACAATCGGAAACAACTGATCGAGCGCCCAGTGATCGGGAACCGATCGGAACACGGAAAAGTTGGCCAGATACTTTACGCACATCAGCTTGCGCAGGTCGCCGAACTCTTCGGGCACGTACTTTGACTGTTGCGCAAAACGATCGGCGAGTTCGCACACGTCCCAGAAAAGCACTTCGCCCTTGGCGCGATCTTCCAGCGAGATCAGGCCGAGACTAAAGAGCGTGAACAACTCTTCACGATGTTCAAGGGCGTCGTGGTAATACTCGCGATAGTTTTTGATCGAGATCGTCGCGCGCAGATCGCCAAGCTCGATCACGATCTGTGGATCGTCCGCTTCGATTTCAAACGGCGTGATGGGTTCGACGACCGTTTCGATTTCTTCCAGCACGTTCGTCACCAGAATCGCGTGATAGGCGGACAAGAAGCGACCTGATTCCTGGATGATCGTCGGATGCGGAACGTTTTCGTCGTCGCACACCTGTTTGATGGTGTAGATGACGTCGTTGGCGAATTCCTGGGCGTTATAGTTGGCCGACGAATCGAAGGCCGTCTTTGAGCCATCGTAATCAACGGCCATGCCGCCGCCGACGTCCAGCAAGTCGATGGGCACCTTCATTTGATAGATCTTGGCATAGACGCGCGCGGCCTCTTTCATCGCGTTCTTGATCCGCTTGATGTCGGTCAATTGCGATCCAATATGAAAGTGCAGCAGTCGCAGCATGTCGATGCGGCCCGCTTCCTTCAAGCGACTAATCACTTCGAGTAACTCGGTCGTCGTCAGTCCGAACTTGGCCGCCTCGCCGCCGGACTTTTCCCAGCGCCCCGAACCTTTTGAATAGAGTTTGACGCGGATGCCGATAATAGGCGCGTTGCCTTCCGAGGCGTCGGCGATGCGCAGCACGTGTCCGAGTTCGCTCAGCTTCTCGACGACGATGACTACGCGTTTGCCCGACTTGGCGCCGGCAAAAGCCAATTCGATAAACTCTTCGTCCTTGAATCCATTTAGCACAAGTAAGCTGTCGGGCGATTGCTCGAGTGACAGGGCGGCGTACAGTTCCGCTTTTGATCCGGCCTCCAGGCCAAAGTCGTATCGAGATCCTTCGCGCAGGTATTCTTCCACCACCGACCGCTGTTGATTGACTTTCATTGGATAGACGCACATGTGCGCGCCCTGATAGTCGAATTCGCGGATCGACTTGCTGAAAGCGCGTTGCAGCTTGCGCACCTGCGCGGCCACCAGTTGCGGAAAGCGAAGCAGGACGGGCGTGGGGATTCCGCGCCGGACCAGGTCCTCGATAATCTCCCGCACGTCGGCCGCGCGCGGGTCGCCCTCGCCGGGCCGCACGATCAGGTTCCCTTTGCGATTAACGTCAAAGTAGCCTGCGCCCCAATTCTCGATGCCGTAAGTTTCGACTGTCTGTTCGATCGCGGTGGTCAACTAGCGGTCTCCTGGCTTGTCTCTCGAAGCATTAACCCGCGACGGCAACTTGCTGGATGGTGCTTATGCCGGGCCGCGGAGCGGATTTTCTTTTGGAGTGAAACTCTAACGGCAGAATTTAACAGAAAAAGTGGGGTGGGTCTATAACTTTTTTAGCTGGAGCCGTTCATTTTCCGGCCGCTTAAGTCTGCTTTTAGTAACAAGTTAAGTTTTTGGGAAGCTTTTCCCGGATCCGGTCTGCCGTTGGAGACTCGTGGAGAGATCGCAGCAAACTCCTTGACACTGAAATTTGTGCCGCTATAATGCATGGTTTTTAGCCGCGCGCGTTTGATGACGTTTTCGCGCTTTCCAAACCGGGCAGAGTTTCCAAACCACTTCGCTTCACGAACAACTTCGGGGCGAAGAGCAGACCCAACACTCCCTTTTCCAGTCAGGAGAGGTAATGAAGAGACTCTCGAAGTATGCCTTTGATGAGGCGAAGCATGTCCAGCCGCCGCGGTCCGCAGGTTCACCTTCCCTTAACCGTCTTAACAAAAAAACAGGAGGCCACGAGTAATGAAGCCAAAGGAAGTACTCGCTTTTGCTAAAGCCAACAAGGTCGAAATTATCGACCTCAAGTTCGTTGATCTGCCGGGGTTGTGGCAGCACTTTTCCATTTCTACTTCAGAGCTGAACGAAGATCTGTTCGCGCACGGCATCGGCTTTGACGGTTCGAGCATCCGCGGCTTTCAGGCTATCAACGAAAGCGACATGCTGCTCATGCCCGATCCAAACACGGCGATGATGGATCCGTTTACCGAACTGCCGACGCTGAGTTTGATTTGCAACATCAAGGATCCGATCACCGGCCAGTCGTACACCCGCGATCCGCGTTATGTCGCGCAGAAAGCCGAAAAGTATTTGCTTTCAACCGGCATCGCCGACACCAGTTACTGGGGTCCGGAGATCGAGTTCTACATCTTTGACAACATTCGGTTCGATCAGGGCCCTAACTACGGCTTCTATTTCATCGACTCGGAAGAAGGCGCGTGGAATACGGGCAGCGAACAGCGCCCCAATCTTGGTTACAAGCCGCGTTACAAGGAAGGCTATTTCCCGGTGCCGCCGATGGATCATCAGCACGACATTCGTTCGGAGATGGTGCGCACGCTGGAGAAGTGCGGCGTCACGGTTGAGATTCATCACCACGAAGTCGGCACCGCGGGCCAGGCCGAGATCGACATGCGTTACACGACGCTCGCCAGGATGGCCGATCAGGTGCTGCTTTACAAATATGTCATTAAGAACGTCGGCCGCCGTCGCGGCAAAACCGTGACGATGATGCCAAAGCCGCTCTTTC
>DATGVD010000231.1:0-8889 GCA_035300785.1 Pyrinomonadaceae bacterium
TCGGAAATTTGTTGTTCTTGGTTTCCGGAACGCCTTTGCCTTTCGATTTGACGATTTGCAGATCGCGATCGTCAACCCAGATGCGCCCGGCAAACATCCGATCCGTGGTTTTCCTGGGCATCACTTTCGGCGCCACGTCAAACACGAACAGATCAAGTTCGTCGATCCGCTCTTTGCCGACAAATTTGAAGTTGTATTGACTGAGCTTGGCCGCTTCCAACGCGAACGGATTGACGCCGCCCAGGTCTTCCAAATCTTCCTGCGTCATTTGCATCGCCTGGAACGTCGGCATCGGGAAAAAATTAATCTTCTCGTAGCGATTGCCCTGATCGTCGAACGTGAAATCCGAGACGCGATGATATTCGCCGACCACCTGACCGCCCATGCCGAGTTCCTGAATCAGGGCGTCGCGCTTGAAAGCGTAGGTGTTCAGCGCGTGCCGAAACTCGGTCTCCTTCGCCGTGAATCTGCGGATGATGCTGTCAAGCTGCGCGGGCGTGAGGCTGTCAGCGCCGCTGGTGAGCTTTTCGGGCGAGGTGTTTGCGGCGGGCGAGCTCTGCTGTGCAACGCTCGCGGCGCTCACGCTCACCAGAATCAACCCAACTAACGCGAACGATTTGAGCCGGGCAATCGATAATCTCATTATCAATCCTCTCGTTTTCCTGATGCTCTCTGGACTGGCAGCCGCCGCTTGCGGGTTTGGCGATGAATTATACCAACGTTCGACTGCTCGCCTGCAATCCCCTCAGATGAGCGATCTGGCGCGTGCTGTTGCCATGCCGGCGGCTTAAACAGGATTTGCGCTCTGGCTGCTTCGCTTTGCTCACGCTTTCGCGCTAAAATTCATGGTTTGCCGCAGCAGACAAATTCTTGACTGTGCGCTCCGGCAACGACCCAGCCATGACCCAGGAAGCCATCGAAGTCCGCGGAGCCCGCGTTAACAATCTCAAGAACATCTCGTTTCGGATCCCCATAAACCAGATGACCGTCGTTACGGGTGTCAGCGGTTCGGGTAAGTCATCGCTCGCGTTCGACACGATCTACGCCGAAGGCCAGCGCCGCTATGTCGAATCGCTTTCGGCTTACGCCCGCCAGTTTCTCGAGCGCATGGACAAGCCCGACGTGGACGAAGTGCGCGGCATCTCGCCGGCAATAGCGATCCGGCAAAAGAATTCGACGCGCAATCCGCGCTCGACGGTGGGCACGCAAACCGAGGTCTACGATTATCTGCGTCTGCTTTATGCGCGCGTGGGCATAACGATCTGCCGAGTGTGCGGCCGCGAGGTGTACCGCGATTCTCCGGAATCCGCTGCCGACGAAATCCTGAACGCCCTGGGGGAAGGCACGCGATTCTTCGTCTTGTTTCCGGCAGCGGCTGGACTGGCAGAGACGGAAAGGAACGGAGACGGGGAGACGGGGAGACGGGGAGACCGAGGGAAAACGAAAGAACGATCTCCCCGTCGCCGGCTCTCCCCGTCTCCCAGTCAGACGATCACTGCTCACCTCATGAGCCTGATGCAGCGCGGCTTCACGCGGCTGCTGCACGAAGGCCGGCAGATTGATCTGGCTTCGCCGGATGATTACCAGCGCGAGGACTTCGAAAATGTATTCGCACTGGTCGATCGGCTGACGGTGCGGGCAGACGTGCGGCAGCGGTTGGTCGATTCGCTTGAGACCTGTTTTCGCGAAGGTCATGGCCGGGCGGTGATTCAGACCGCGGAAGATGTGCCGCGACAACTTCGTTTCGCCGAAGCGTTCGAATGCAAGTACGACGACACTGTTTATGCGCTGCCAGAGCCGCGTCTGTTCAGCTTCAACAATCCGTTCGGCGCGTGCCCGACGTGCCAGGGTTTCGGCAACACCATCGGCCTCGATCTGGATCTGGTGATTCCGAATCCCGGCCTGACGCTGCGCGAAGGAGCCATCGAGCCGTGGACCAAGCCGCAATTCGACTGGACCAAAACTGAACTGCGGGCCTTCTGCAAAACGGAACGCATTCCGATGGACGTCCCATTTAATGAACTAACCCGGCAGCAACGCAACGCGATCATAAACGGCAAGGGCGAGTGGAGCGGCGTGCGCGGATTCTTTGAATGGCTGGACACTAAGAAATACAAGCTGCACGTGCGCGTGTTCCTGTCGAAGTATCGCGGCTACACGCGTTGCCCTGATTGCGAAGGCGCGCGCTTGCGCCAGGAAGCGCGCGACGTGCGGGTGGGCAACAAGACTTTACCCGAAGTTTCCGCGCTGTCGATTAAGGAAGCGTCCGCCTTCTTTGACGCGCTTGAGCTCACAGAAGAGCAATCAGCGATCGCCGATCGCGTGCTGTTTGAGATTCGGCGGCGGTTGCGTTTTCTGGTCGATGTCGGGTTGGATTATCTGACGTTGGACCGTCTGGCTTCGACTTTATCAGGAGGAGAAGCCCAGAGAATTCAGCTGGCCACGAATCTCGGTTCATCGCTGGTGGGCGCGCTGTACGTGCTCGACGAGCCGTCGATTGGTTTGCATCCGCGCGACAACGATCGGCTGATTCGCCTGCTCCACAACCTGCGCGACATCGGCAATACCGTGCTGGTCGTCGAACACGACGCCGAGATGATGCACGCCGCCGATCATATTCTCGATATCGGGCCGGCGGCGGGAGAACTCGGCGGACGTCTGATTTACGAAGGCGATTTCCGCGGACTGCTGAAGGATTCACTGTCACTCACCGGGCGTTATCTCCGCGGCGAAGCCGAGATCAAAGAACCGAAGCACCGGCGGCCTTTGCAGCTCAAGCGCCACAACGTGCGCGGCGCCAGCGAGCACAATCTGAAAAACATCAACGTCGATATTCCGCTCGACATGCTGGTCTGCGTCGCCGGCGTCAGCGGCTCGGGCAAATCGACCCTGATACACGATTGCATCTACGCGGGTTTGAAGAAACAGCGCGGAGATTGGCAAGGCCACGTCGGCGCATATCAAAAGCTCTCCGGCGGCGAGCACATCGACGAGGTGATCCTCGTGGATCAATCGCCGATCGGCCGCACGCCGCGCTCGAATCCCGTCACGTACATCAAGGTTTACGACGCGATTCGCGAAACCTTTGCCCATACGCGCGAAGCGCAGGCCCACGGCTTTGAGCCTTCGCACTTTTCCTTCAACGTGCCCGGCGGCCGCTGTGAAGTTTGCCAGGGAGACGGCACCGTGACTGTCGAGATGCAGTTTCTCGCCGACGTGGAATTGGTCTGCGAAGAATGCAAGGGCACGCGCTTCAAGCAGCAAGTTTTGGACGTGCGCTATCGCGGCAAGAACATTCACGAAGTGCTGAACCTGACCGTGCGCGAAGCCATCACGTTCTTTCGCGACATCACAAAAATCGTTAACAAGCTGCGCGTGCTCGACGAAGTTGGTCTCGGCTATCTGCGTCTGGGGCAATCGGCGACGACGCTGTCGGGTGGCGAAGCGCAGCGCGTGAAACTGGCGGCGCATCTGGCGAAGCGCGCGGGCGCCCGTTCGCTCTACATCTTTGACGAGCCGACCACCGGGCTGCACTTTGACGACATCAACAAACTGCTGGCCGCGTTTCGCGCGTTGATTGACGCCGGCGGATCGCTTCTGGTGATCGAACACAACCTGGATGTGATCAAGACTGCCGACTACATAATCGATTTAGGGCCGGAAGGCGGAGATGCGGGTGGGTTCGTGGTGGCGACGGGAACGCCGGAAGCGATCATGAAAGCCAAAGACTCCTACACGGGAAAGTATTTGCGGGAGTACCTGGCAAGATCAAATGGTAAGGCCAAACTCTAGCTCCGCCTGACTCCTTTTCGTTTTGCGGTGAGGGTCGGGGAGAGAACGTTCAATCAGCCGCGTGAACGCGGCTCAAACAGCAAACTTCGCCCGAATGCGCTACAGTTACTTCGATGACCCTAAGCGAACAAATCATCGCCGATCTGACCGCGGCCATGAAAGCCAAAGACGCGGCGCGCACTTCGACGCTGCGCATGTTGAAAGCGGCGATCGTGAATCGCCAGATCGAAAAGGGCGGCGAGCTTGACGAAGAAGAGTTGATGAAGCTCCTGCGCTCGCAGGCAAAGCAGCGCCGCGATTCCGTCGAGCAATTCGAAAAAGGCGGCCGTCAGGATCTGGCCGATAAAGAGCTGGCTGAGATTGCAGTCATCGAGGCTTACCTGCCGCAGGCCGCGTCACAAGAGCAAATCGACAAGGCGGTCGCCGCGGCAATCGCTGAAACCGGCGCGACTTCGATGAAGGAAATGGGCGCGGTGATGAAGGCCGTCATGCCTCGCCTCGCGGGCAAGAACGCCGATGGCCGCGCGGTTAGCGAGACGGTCAAGAAGAAACTGACGCCGGAGTCCTGATACCTGAGTGCGCGGCCCAACGTGGGCTAATACCCCGCGCACGCGTACTGATGCAGTTTGGAAAGGTGGTGCCGGCGTCCCGTCCGTGAAATCACGTGCCAGATGGCGTACCACAGTCAAACTGCAATACCCGAGAAACCCTTCCAAAGTAAACCCTTCTGTGGTAGAAAAGACTTCGCCTCGGGGGCTTCCGTTGCCCCAGCATTACCCCCAACTTCGAGTGATAACCTTTCGGATCAGGTTCTTGTCAGAGGAGGTCCGCATGAAAAGGCAGGTTGGCACTTTTCTTCTCGTTACCGTGATCGGCGTGATATTCGCGCAAACAAGCATCGCGAAAGAGGCGAGCGCAATCCTAAAGCAACACGAACGGAACAGCATTTCGCTGGAACTTGAATTCTCAAAGAAGAATCAAAACCCGCTGCAACGCGTCATCTCTTTTCTCAACTGGGGACCAAACGGATACGCGACGGGGTTTCTGGTCGGCGGGCGACTGGTCCTCACGGCTTATCACGTGGTGTCCGGCGACCTTGACCCGTCAAAGAAGCTGGCGCTCGGATTCGGACGCGAAGATCAACTGCAAGTGAGAGTCTATACCAATGGCTGCCAGGCGAAAGTGATCAAGGTCGACAAGGAAGCAGACCTCGCCCTGCTCGAAGTTTGCGGCTCGCCCAAACAAAGCGGCGCGCCGGCATTTCAATCGAGTATCAACAAGGACGAAAAACTCTTTCTGATCGCCCGTCCGCACGGCGATCGGATAGTCGGCCGCGGGACTTTCATGGGCGCCTACGCTTTCAACGGCCTGGACTATTGGTCGGTAAGAATCAGCGCTCGCGACGGTTACTCGGGCAGCCCGGTTTACAACGAGCAGGGCGAAGTGGTGGGCGTGTTCAGCGGCTATGACTGGGCCAAAGACCTTGCTGTGATTAGCCCGGGAAAGCGGGCCCAGAAGCTGATCGAAGAGTACGCTTCAACGACGAAGCCTTGACCTGGGGGTTTGAGACACACGCCTACGCAGGGTGTTAATTTGAAATCCATCTCCTGTCCTGGAAGAAAAGGCTAATGATGCGCCCGCGTTCAATCAGATTCATTGTTATCGTTCTCGCTCTCGCTCTCATCGCTGGCTTTTCCGCCATCCTGGGTTGGGATTCAATCTCTGAACGCCAAACTCTGCCTCAGCCAAACAACAGCACTCTAATCGATTGAGTAGTTGGCTGCTTCTCCTGTGTACCGAATCCGCCGCAAGGTTTTAGGTTCCCATTAAGACCCTGCCACGCCCGACCCTCGCTTGCTTCCACCCCCGTGCTTCTCGTATAATCCCCAATCTTGCTCGGGTCTTCGGATGCGTTGTCCGGTGGGTTTTCGCCCACTTTTTCTTTTGGGCGATAGTTGGCAAATTACGGCGCGATTGTCATGGATTCAAGGTCGGTGAAGGAGCGCGTTTGCCAGCTTGCCGAGCAGGCCGCCATCGACCACGGAGTTGAGTTGGTCCACGCGGAGGTCGCCGGACCCGACAATCGTCCGGTGGTTCGCGTGTTCATTGATAAGCCCGGAGGCGTGACGCACCGGGATTGCTCCGAAGTCAGCGAGCAACTCGGCACCACGCTCGACGTCGAAGATTTCATTCACGCGGCATACACCCTTGAGGTTTCGTCGCCGGGTTTGGAACGCGGACTTTACCGGCGCGCCGATTACGAACGCTTCGCGGGGAGCGCGGCGAAGATCAAATCGCGCGATCCGGTGGGTAGCCAGCGCAACTTTCGCGGACGGATCGTCGGGATCGATAACGACCAGGTGATCTTTGACGACCAGACCAGCGGCCGCGTCCGGGTTCCGTTCGACGGAATCGTTAAGGCAAATCTGGAAATCGACGTTGAGAGAGAGTTTCGACTGGCCAAAGAAAGAGAAGAGCTTGATCGCCATCTGCTGAAGAACAAACGGCGATAACTAGCAGGAGCATCGAGAAGATTTAAATGAGTACAACCATCGCGCAAAACATCGAAGCGCTTTGCCAGGAACAGGGCATTGATCGCGAACTGGTAATCGAAGCGATCAAGGAAGCCGTGCGCGCGGCCGCCAAGAAACAGTTTAAGGGCGGCGAGGACATCCAGGTGGATTGGAGCCCTGAAAGCGGGCTCGAACTTTCAGCTTCGAAAGTCGTCGTCGACGACGTGGCGAATCCCGCGATCGAACTTTCGATTGACGACGCGCGCGAGTTGGGCGGCGACGAAGTTGAAGTTGGCGACGCGCTGTTATTGCCGATGCCCATGGAAGAGTTGGGCCGCATCGCCGCGCAAACCGCGAAGCAGATTCTCTTTCAAAAGGTCCGCGACGCGGTGCGGACGAATGTCTACGACCAATACATCGATCGCGTCGGCGAATTGGTGAATGGTTTTGTGAAGCGCTTTGAACGCGGCAACATGATTGTCGATCTGGGAAATCTCGAGGCCATCTTGCCGCGGGGACAGCAGTCGCGCGGCGAGCAGTGGAACCAGGGCGAGCGTATTCGCGTGGTTATCACCAACGTCTCGAAAGAGTCAAAAGGCCCGCAAATCGAGGTTTCCCGCACTTCTCCGGAACTGCTGGAGCGCTTGTTCGAAATGGAAGTGCCGGAGATTTACGATGGCACCGTGGTCATCAAATCGTGCGTGCGCGAACCGGGCGAGCGCGCCAAGATTGCCGTCGTCTCGAATGAGCGCGATGTCGATCCGGTGGGCGCGTGCGTCGGGATGAAGGGCTCGCGCGTGCAGGCGATTATTCGCGAACTGCGGGGCGAGAAGATCGACATCATTGAATGGTCCGAAGAGCCTTCGGTGTTTGCCGCGAATTCCCTCTCCCCGGCAAAGGTGAATCAGGTGCGCATCACCGACATCGAAAATCGGCAGATGGAAGTCATCGTCAACGAAGACCAGCTCAGCCTGGCGATCGGCAAGCGCGGGCAGAACGTGCGGCTGGCGACCAAGCTGGTAGGCTGGAACATCGACATTCGCAGCGAAGAAGAAATCAAGCGCGAAGTTGCCGAACAGATGGGCGCGATGATCGCATCCGGCGCGCCGGTGCCGCTGGCTGCAATTCAGGTAGTCACGGCGCAGCAGGCAGACACGCTCGGTGAACACGGCGTCACCGACATCGACGGGCTGGCGAACACCTCGGTCGACGACCTGGTCGAGTTTCTCGACGTCAGTCTGGATGAAGCTGAAAAGATTCTCAACGCCGCGCGCGCGGTGATTGAGGTTCGCGAGAAGAGTTTGCAGGCGGCAACGGAAGAAGGCGCCGGGCAGGACGAAGCGGCCGCTGGTGAAGTTGAGCAGCACGCTGCTTCGGCCGAGCTGGACGGAACGTCGACCGCCGAGGTTGAGCCAAACAACGAGATGACGGCCGCGGGTTACGACGAAGCCGTCGAGCAAGGTGAGGCGTCTTCCACCAAACCGGTCGCGCTTAACGAAGCCGATCCGATCAGCGAAGATGAGCTGTTGCTGCAGGACGCCGGACGAGATCTTCGCCCGGACGCGATTGCTCCTGCGGATGACCTTGATGCCGCCGAGCACGAGGAAGAAACCGCCGCGGAAAGTGAAGCGGCGACTGTAGCTTCGCCCGGCGAAGCGCAAACAAGTTCCGCTCTCGAATCGAACGAAGTGGCCGCGATCGAGAGCTCGAAAGAAGAGAAGCAATGAGATGCTTCCAATGATGCGGCCCAGCATTAGCAGCATGCGCGGAACTTCGCACAGAGCTGCTCGCCCCCGACGCCTGCCTTAGCTGCAGCGCTCCTGAAGCGCGCTTCGTAAGGTGGCGGAGATTACGGACCACTTTTTCGAAGCAGCAAGGAGCGCATGACAGCAGTTAACAAAGTTCGACTCTACGATCTCGCCAAAGAGCTCAAGATCGACACCAAACGCCTGATTGAAGAAGTGCGGCGCGAGGGTGTGGATGTTAGTGTGCCTTCCAACTCGGTCTCGAAGGATCTCGCCGACAAAATTCGCGACAAGTATTTCCCGAAGAAGGACACCGCGGTCAAACGTGGCATCCGCGTCGTAAAGAAAGCCGCGCGACCGGTCGTCGAAGAAGCCCCGCCAGTCGAGGCGGCGGAAGTTGCGCCGCTCGCAGCCGCTGAACCCGAACCGGCGCCCGAGCAGGAAATCGCCGCCAAACCGGCGACGACGGTTCGCAAATTGTCGCCCGCCGCGCGCGCAGAAAAACCTTTGCCGGTCGAAGCGGCGCCACCTGAAGACGCTCCGGTTGAGGTGGAGACCACCGCGGCCGAAGATGGATCGCCCGCGCTAGCTGAGTCCGTCCCTGCTCCTTCCAGGCAAGTGCGCGTAATGCGTCCGACTGCCGCAGCCCTCAACGCCGGCATTCGTCATGGAGAACGCGCGCCGGCGCCGGCGCCATCTCCGGCTGTGCCAACTGCGCGGGAACGCGCGCGCGACCGGTCAACCCGCACCCGCGTCGAATACACCGGCACGCCCGGCGAAACGGCGACGCCGCAAACGACTTACATTCCGCCACCGGATGCCGGGCGCCGCCGATCGCG
>DATGVD010000232.1:0-30256 GCA_035300785.1 Pyrinomonadaceae bacterium
AAAGAGATCGTGGAGGCGCGCAATCAACGGCACGGCAATCACGGCAGGTAATAGATTCGCTCGCCATTTTACCGATGAGAAACGAGAGTGGCGATCCCGGCATGGAGTATTTCAGCGACGGCATCACCGAAAACATCATCAACGCGCTCTCGCAGCTACCCGGGCTCCGAGTGGTGGCTCGCTCGACAGTCTTCCGCTACAAGGGATTAGAAGTTGACCCGCGGGAAGTCGGGCAGCAGCTAGGCGCCCGCGCGGTTCTGACTGGGAGAGTAAGACAGGTCGGCGATGGGCTGATGATTGCAGCGGAATTAATAGATGTTACGAATGACTCACAGCTCTGGGGCGAGCACTACAACCGGAAACTCTCGGACATTTTTGATGTGCAGGAAGAGATTGCTAAAGAGATTTCCGAGAGACTGCGTCTAAAGCTGACCGGAGACGAGAAGAAATTTCTTGCCAAACGATATACCGCTAACCCGGAAGCCTACCAACTTTATCTCAGAGGCCGCTACTTCTGGTACAAACGGACGGAAGAGGCTTTGCGGAAAAGCATTGAATACTTCAACCAGGCGATTGAAGAGGATCCCTCTTACGCCGCCGCATACGCTGGACTCGCAGACTCTTATACGCTGCTTGCGCTGCGAGGAATCATAGCTCCGAGGGAGGGGCTTCTGAAGGCGAAGGCCGCAGCGCGAAAGGCTCTTGAGATAGATGACTCACTCGGAGAAGCTTACGCCTCACTGGCCCACGTCAGACTTCATGACTGGGATTGGTCTGGCCTCGAAGAAGAATTCAAGCGTGCCCTCAAACTAAATCCCGGTCATGCGATTGCTTACCACTGGTATTCAGAATATTTGATGGCGATGGGCAGGGCGGATGAGTCAATCGCCGTAGTCAAACAGGCCCAGGAGACAGACCCGCTCTCGCCCGTCATCACCTCGACTCTGGGCTTCGCATTCTTATTTGCGCGCAAGTACGATCCGGCGATTGAACAATTCCGAAAGGCGCTTGAGTTGGATCCAAACCACTTCTTGTCACACTACAGGCTCGGGCACATCTATTCGCTAAAAGGACTGCATCGAGAGGCCATCGAGGCGGCTCAAAAGTCTGTGGCCCTCTCTGGAAGGAGCACCGAAACATTGGCGGGGCTGGCACAGGCTTACGCGGCGGCGGGGATGAGCGAGGAGATGCAAAAGGTACTTGACGAGTTAACTGAGCGCTCAAAAGAACGTTACGTCTCGCCGTATTACGTGGCGAAAATCTACGCCTCGCTGGGAGAGAAAGAGCAGGCGCTTCATTGGCTGGAAAAAGGTTACGAAGAGCGCAACCCGGATTTCATAGAGCTTAAGGTAGAACCTGTGCTAGACGTCCTTCGCACAGACGAGCGTTTTCGAGACCTGCTGCGCCGCGTCGGTCTGGCGCCGGCCGAAACTTTTCCGGCCACATCTTCAATCAGGACCGCTCTGAAATCGCCCCGGACTGGGCCATCGCGCAAGCGTGCTGCCAGCAAATCCATCACCTCTCTGGCTATCCTGCCGCTCGTGAACACCAGCGCCGATCCAAACATGGATTATCTCAGCGACGGCATCACTGAGAGCATCATCAACAGCCTCTCTCAACTACCTAAGCTGAGGGTGTTGGCGCGTAGCACGGTGTTTCGCTACAAAGGTCGCGACGTAGATCCACAACACGTCGGCCGTGAGTTGGGAGTGCAGGCAGTGTTGACCGGAAGAGTTCTGCAAATCGGTGAACGTCTCATCATTGGAACGGAATTGGTTGACGTGGACGACGGATCACAACTCTGGGGTGAGCAGCACCATCGGGCTATGGCCGACATCTTTGAGCTGCAGGAAGAAATCTCGGGACAAATCTCCGAAGCGCTGCGGCTTAAAGTTTCAGGCGCCCAGAAAAAGCGCCTCATGAAGCGCCATACAAGAAATGCTCAAGCCTATGAACTTTATCTCAGGGGTTGCTTCTTCTTCAACAAGCGTACAGAAGAAGATGCAAACCGTGGGATCGAGTACTTTCAGCAGGCGCTCTCGCTGGATCCAAACTTTGCTCTGGCTTACACGGGTCTGGCCGACTGCCAGATACTGCTCGGTGACGTCGGCGTTCAGGCAATACCGCCGAAAGAAACTTTTTTGCAGGGCCAGGGATCTGCCGCCCGGGCGCTGGAGCTGGACGATGCTTTGGCCGAAGCTCACGGAACGCTGGGGCACGTCAGCATGCATCTGTTTGACTGGCCCAGAGCAGAGAAAGAATTGCGACGCGCGCTTGAGCTAAATCCGAATATTGCCCAGGCTTGTTTATGGCAGGCCTATTATTTAGCTTTTACGGGCCAGTTCGAAGATTCCATCGCGTCGATCAACTGCGCTCTGCAACTCGATCCATTGGCGTTGCCGGTGAATACGAGCGCCGCAGAGCTGCTTTACTTTGCCGGCCGATTCGATGAATCGATGAATCAATTCCACAAATCCATAGAGATGGACGCGCACTACTCAATGGCGCATCTTGAGCTGGCGCGAGTCTACGAACACCGCGAGATGTACGATGCCGCGTTGGCCGAATTCGCGAAAGCCAGAGAACTCTCCCAGGACAGCCCTGAGAGCCTCGCTTCTTTAGCTCATTGTTATGCGGTTTCGGGCGCAACGACCGAGGCGAAAAAACTGCTGCATGAGCTGACAGAAATATCTGAGCGGCGATATGTATCATCTTATGATTTGGCGCTCATTCATAGCGGACTCGGTCAGAAGGAAGAATGTTTCGAATGGCTGAACCGAGCCTTTGAAATACATGACGGCTGGATGATCTACATCACAGTCGATCCGCGATGGCAAAGTTTGCGTAGCGACGCCAGATTTACGCGCGTCGTGCGCCGCGTCGGATTGCCGGTTCGGCAATTTGCCACCCAGGAGCCGGAAGCTGAGCTTAAGTTGGAATCTCCTTCGGTTGAGTCCGCTGTGAACGCGTCCAGCGAATCACAGACGATAATTGGTACGACAGATCGAACGATTGAAACGAAAGCCCTGGTACCCTCAACAGGTGAATTCATTGCCGCAGGGATCAAGCGCAATAAGATAGCGGTTGCTGCCGTGATGACGCTGACTGCGTTGCTAATAGCCGCATTTCTCTACTCTACACTTACGTCCAGAGAAAGAACTATAGACTCACTCGCAGTGTTACCTTTCCAGAACGTTGGTTCGGATCCTAACACTGAGTATCTCTCAGACGGGCTCACGGAGAGTATCATTTATAGCACTTCACGCTTGTCCAATCTCAAAGTAATACCGCGCAGTTCTGTCTTTCGTTACAAAAGCCAGGAAGTAGATCCACAGACAGCAGGACACCAGTTAGGCGTGAGCGCGGTGATGACCGGCAGGGTAATTCAGCGCGGCGATGATCTATCGATTAGCGCAGAGCTTATCGATGTTCGAGATAACACACTGCTCTGGGGCCAGCACTACACTCGAAAAATGGCCGATATTCTCGCGGTCCAGGAAGAGATCGCGAAGGAGATCTCTGAGAAGCTGCGCACGCTCACGAATGAAGAGAAGAAACAGTTGGCGAAGCGTTATACCGATAATGCCGAGGCCTATCAGCTTTATCTCAAAGGTCGATATTACTGGAACAAGCGAAGCCGAGACGGCTATAAGAAAGCCGCGGAGAACTTCGAACAGGCGATCGCTAGAGATCCCACTTATGCGCTTGCGTATGCCGGCGTAGCCGACTGCTACAACGTTTTGCCTTCGTACGGCATGTTGCCGCCAAGGGAAGCCTTTGCCAAAGCGCGAGAGGCGGTGACCCGCGCACTCGAAATCGATGACAAACTCGCTGAAGCACACACGTCGTTAGCCTATATCAAGAACTGGTATGACTGGGACTGGTCGGGCGCCGAAAATGAGTACCGGCGGGCCATCGAACTAAACCCAAACTACGTCACGGCCCATCAATGGCTCGCCCTCGAAATGGCCCAGATGGGCCGAATGGATGAAGCCACACGCGAGATCAAACGAGCCCAGGATCTCGATCCTCTGGGATTAATTGCGAACATCAATGCGGGGTGGATCTTCTATCATGCGCGCAAATACGACCGGGCCATAGAAGAAATGAGAAAATCGCTTGAGCTCGACCCTAACTTTGCTCGTGGGCATTGGGCAATCTCAGAACCTTTAGAGCAACAGCAGAAGTATGACGAAGCAATTGCCGAGCTACAGAAGGCCCGGCAACTGGATGAAACTCCGATCATGCTGGCTTTGTTGGGCCATGTCTATGCCGTCACGGGAAAAAGGAACGAGACCCGAAAGATCATCGACGAGTTAAACGACCTATCAAAACGAATGTATGTCGATCCTTATTTCTTAGCTGAGATCTATGTGGCCCTTGGCGAACGAGATCAGGCCTTGCAGGCGCTTGAGAGCGCTTATGCACAGCGCTCGAGCTGGCTGGGCTGGCTAAAGGTTGAGCCCAAGTTTGACCAGTTGCGAGCCGACCAAAGATTCAAGGACATTGTGCGCAGAGTCGGCCTTACCCCATGATTATTAATGGAACGTCGTACTGTGGGTTTTGCAGATCGCCGCCGCGGGGATGTTCCTGATGGTAGGGTTCTTGAAATTGTCGGGGAATGCGCAATTAGTCGGGCTTTTTAAGGCCACCGGCCTCGGGCAGTGGTTCCGTTACCTCTGCGCCCGGTCATGGCGGAATTGCAGATTGCCGACGTCAAAGCGCAGGTTGGGCTCTCGCTCTTCACGGACTTCGAGAACTTTAGCGTCTTCAAGCCGGCCCCCAAGCAAGAGCAGACAGTCAACACTATGCTTGACCAGGTGATCGCCTGGGGCGGCGCGTTGAAGTCGCTGCGGGAACTGACCGCTGATCACTAACGGGAGTTTCCACATTGACTCGGGGAGCGTGACAAATTCGATGAAGGGACAAAATCAACAATCGGCGTTCGGGCATCCCGGAATTGAGCCTCGCTGGACGAGAAGCGCCAAAGATGGCGTGGGCACTGCTTACTCGGCCTCAAGCCGTGTTTGGTATAGCCTTTCTTCAGGAATACTCAACGAGATTTATTATCCGACAATCGACCGGCCGCAAATCCGTGACCTACAGTTTCTGATCTCTGACGGCAAGACGTTCGTCCATGAAGAGAAGCGTCACCTACGATCCGAGATCGAGAGTCTCTCTCACCACGCGCTCGGCTTCCGCGTGACAAATTCAGATCCCGAAGGCCGTTACCGGATCGTCAAGGAAGTGATCGGCGACCCTCATCAGGACGCGGCGCTGATTCACACCAGGATGGAAGGAGACGAGAATTTTCTTTCTCAGCTGAAACTTTACGTTCTGCTTGCACCTCATCTCGAGGCTGGTGGCTGGAACAATAACGGCTACGTTCGGAAGGTTGCTGGACAAAAGATTCTCGCGGCTCACAAAGGCAGAACGTGGCTGGCGCTCGGCGCTACGCTGCCGCTGCTGAAGAGTTCTTGTGGTTATGTCGGTCGCAGCGACGGCTGGACCGATTTGATGGACAACCTCCAGATGGATTGGGAGTTCCCTTTCGCGGCTGATGGGAATATTGCCTTGACCGGAGAGTTGGATTTGAGCAAGGGCTATGAGTTTGCTGTTGGCCTCGCCTTCGGCGACACCTTTCACAGCGCCACAACCACGTTGCTGCAATCGCTTGATGTGCCGTTCGACCGGCAGCGGCAGCGGTTTATCGAGCAGTGGGATCGCGCAAGTCGGCGGATAGTGCCACTTGAAAGTGCCGCAGGTGACGGCGGGAAACTTTACCACACCAGTCGTAGTCTCCTCTTAGCGCATGAAGACAAGCAGTATCAGGGTGCGATCATCGCCTCGCTCAGCATTCCATGGGGCGAGGTCAAGGGTGATGAGGACATTGGCGGTTACCACCTGGTTTGGACACGTGATATGTGCAACAGCGCGATGGGCTTGTTGGCGGCAGGAAACATCGACACGCCCCGACGCGCGCTGGTCTATTTGGCAGGCACCCAGCAAGAGGAAGGTGGCTTTTACCAGAACTTTTGGATCAATGGTGAAGCTTATTGGCGAGGCATCCAGCTCGATGAAGTCGCATTTCCCATCATCCTTGCGTGGCGTTTGCATGACGCTGGTGCACTGCGAAACTTCGATCCGTACCCCATGGTGTTGCGCGCCGCGCGTTACCTGATCCAGGAAGGGCCCGCCACCCCGCAGGAACGCTGGGAAGAGGCCAGTGGCTACTCGCCTTCGACCCTCGCCTCAAACATCGCCGCGCTGACTTGCGCCGCCAGCTTTGCCCGCGAACGTGGCGACGATACGACGGCGCAGTTTATTCAGGACTACGCGGACTTTCTTGAATGTCATATCGAAGCGTGGACCGTGACCACTGAAGGTACGCTCGTGCCGGGAATTAATCGTCACTTCATTCGGATTAATCCGCTGGAGATTGGAAACCCGCAGCCGGATGAGGATCCCAATCGAGGCATCTTGAGGATTCCCAATCGCCCGCCGTTCGCCCAAGCCGAGTTTCCCGCCAGGGAGGTAGTTGACGCGGGCTTCCTTGAATTAGTTCGTTATGGCATTCGCAAAGCAGGGGCTCCTCTGATCGAAGATTCTTTGCAAGTGGTCGACGCTATGCTGAAAGTAGAAACGCCTTTTGGCCCATGCTGGCGTCGTTACAACCACGACGGCTATGGTCAGAGAGTAGATGGTAGTGCTTTTCAGGGAACGGGCGTCGGACGCGCGTGGCCGCTGCTGACAGGGGAACGGGGGCATTATGAGTTGGCTGCCGGGCGCGATCCGAAAGTTTATATCACTGCTTTGGAAGCATTCGCCGGGTCGACAGGGCTACTGGCCGAACAGCTATGGGACCAGCCTGATAGTCCAAATGTGAGGATGAAATTCGGTCATCCGACAGGTGCACCGATGCCGCTGATGTGGGCGCACGGCGAATATATCAAGCTGCTTCGGTCTGCGAGCGAAGGCCAGGTGTTCGATCTCATCCCGGCAGTTGCGAATCGCTATCTGGAACAGAGAGACACTCGGCCCCTGGAGATCTGGAAGTTCAACCGACAACCCCGTTCCATCAACGCGGGCACGACCCTGCGCGTTCAGGCCGCAGGCAGCTTCGTGCTGCGTTGGACGAGTGATGAGTGGCGACAGGTCCGTGATTCGCCGTCGACGCCAACCGGCCTCCAACTCGAATTTGTAGACATCGATGTCCCAAAGGCGCAGCGCGCTCCGCTCCAGTTTACCTTCTATTGGCCAGGGGAAGATCGGTGGGAAGGACGGGATTTTCAAGTCGCCGTTAACAATTCTAGGAAGCGATAAATCATGCATCATCCGAAACAGGCAGAGCGAAACGTGGCGTCGTCTGAAGGTCCGTTTTCCCGCGGACATCGCGACCCACAGTACCGAGCAGACACTGTACTTTGATCAGCAGGGATTGTTGAAGAGGCACGATTACGACGTCGAAATCAGCGGCGGTACACCAGCCGCTCACTACGTCTCCGATCTCAAGGAGTTCTCAGGCATCGTCTTTCCGACGAAGCGGAGGATCTTCCCTCGGCAACCCGACGGCCATGCCGCGCCCGAAGCGTTGGTCGTCTCCATCGACCTGGATCAGTTTGTCCTTAGTTAAGGGATCTGACGAATTTCTCGATTGCTGTGACGCGCAACTTCGTCACAGCGACGGTCCGGGTTTTTCTCTACTGATTCGACTCTGGCGTCTCGCTTACCGGCGCCTGGGGGCGCGATCCGCGCCTCGGCCTTCCTGTTAGGATCATGATCTGGGAAGATGATCGCGACAGTGTGCCCTGGCCGCAGAGCGGCCAAATGTCTATAGCTCATGTAGCGGGAAAGAACCCTTTATTTGTTTGTTGCGAGAATTTCTGAGACACGATACTAGAAAGCTTGGCAGTTAAAGCCGTGAATTAGGCACGACAGCTCTCTAAGCGAACGGTGGCGGACAGGAAACTTTCCAGATGAAGATCGCGATCGGCTCAGACCACGCTGGCTTTAGATACAAGGAGGCGATCAAGCGGCTCCTTAATGAACTAGGACACGCGGTCGATGATTTCGGCACCGATTCGGAAGAGCCGGTCGATTACCCTCTCTTCATCCGTCCCGTAGCTCTTGCCGTCGCAAGGGGCGAGGCCGACCGTGGCGTAGTGCTCGGCGGCTCCGGCAATGGTGAAGCTATGGTTGCTAATCGCGTCAGAGGAGTGCGTTGCGCTCTCTGCTGGAATATCAAAGCCGCGCGCTTAGCGCGACAGCACAACGATGCCAATATGATCTCAATCGGCCAGCGAATGATAACGGAGGAGGTCGCTTTGGAGATTGTGCGCACTTGGCTCGAGACGCCCTTCGAAGGTGGGCGTCACCTGCGCAGGATTCAGCTGATCGATCAGGAGTAGCACCACTCTTGGCGAAATCGGCAAAGAAACTTACGTTGACCAGGAAACATAAAGGAAAAGATTCCGCTAGTAGTGCATCGGCGTGGAGTCCTCTTAGCGGGTCCGTATTCCGGGCGCTTTGGATCGCAACCGTTATCTCCAACGTCGGAACCTGGATGCAGGACGTAGGGGAATCGTGGTTGATGACCTCGTTGACTCCCTCGCCAGTCCTCGTGGCGCTGGTAGAAACAGCCGGCAGTCTGCCAGTGGTTCTGGTGGCGCTGCCGGCGGGAGCGCTGGCAGACATTGTCGACCGCCGTCGTTTGCTTCTGGTCATGCAAATCTGGATGTTCGTCGCCGCGGGCGCAATGGGTGTCCTCGCGTTGATGGGTCATGTGACTCCCAGCCGCTTACTCTGGTTAACCTTTCTTCTGGGCATCGGATCGGCGATGAGTAATCCGGTCTGGCAAGCGATTACTCCTGAGTTGGTTTCTCCATCGGATTTGCCGGCGGCGATCACGCTGAGCGGCGTCGGCATTAACATAGCGCGGGCAATTGGTCCGGCGTTAGGCGGCCTCATCGTTGCCGCATCTGGCCCATGGGCTGTCTTCTTGCTCAACGCCGCTTCATTCATTGGAATAATGTTTGTCGTCTATCGCTGGCAACCCGCTCCGCGAAAGAGCAAGCTGCCTCCCGAAGATATGATTGGCGCTATGCGTGCGGGCACACGCTATCTGCGCCACTCGCCGGAATTGCAAACCGTTCTGATCCGGAGCGGCATCTTCGTGACTTGCGCGAGCGCCCTCTGGGCGCTGCTTCCCCAGCAAGCCCGGAGACATTTGGGTCTGGGTTCGTTTGGTTACGGACTGCTTCTGGGTTGTATCGGTTTCGGGGCCCTCATCGGCGCGTGGTTGCTGCCGAAGTTGCGAGAGCGGCTGTCAACAAATCAATCGGTGGCCGCAGGCACGGTCGTGTTTGGCTTGACCACAATGTCTCTTGCCTATGTGCACTCCTTTGCAATGCTGGCCGTTACTCTGGCCGGCGGTGGGATCGCATGGATTGTGGTGTTGTCGAATCTGAATGTTGTAGCCCAGACCGTCACACCTTCCTGGGTTCGGGCGCGGGTCATGGCAGTTTACCTGCTGGTCTTCATGGGCGGTCTGGCTGCCGGTAGCGCCATCTGGGGTTTTGTGGCGGCGCGAGGCGGCGTCTCAGCCGCGCTGATGTTCGCCGCGATTGGTCTGATCATCGGACCTTTGGCGACATGGCGTTTTCGTCTTGTTGGTAACAACACTTTGTCGCTCACTCCTTCTATGCATTGGCCCGAGCCGGTGATGATGATCGATACCGAGGGGTCGGAGGGACCGGCTATTACCCTCGTTGAATTTCGAATAGATCCTAAGACCGCCCCGGAATTCCTGCAGGCAATGAAAGAGATGAGGCGGATACGTCAGCGCGATGGCGCGATCCGTTGGAACTTACTGCGCGATACAGCGGACCCGCAAAGATACGTCGAGACCTTTGTCACTGAATCGTGGGCCGATCATTTGCGGCAACACGAAAGAGTCACCGCCGAGAATCGCGAAGTTGAGCAGCGCGCTCAGGCATTTCATCTCGGCCCTGAGCCACCGAAGGTAACTCATCTAATCGCGGAAGAAATTCCGGACTGACATTAGCTGCTGCTTAACCAACCGTTAGGGAGATTAGCTGATCCTAAAGCCTAAGCCAGGGTCCCAATTGTCAGCGCAAGTAGTGCGAATATGATAAGCCACAGACAATAGTGTCTTAGTTTGGGGATGAGGTCAGTATCGGGAGCGGTAGCGACCGGGTACAAGGCGCAATCTGGCACGGAACCGGTTCTTCGTGGCTGCGTCGTTGCCACAAGCGAGAGTCAACCCGGTCGCTACCGCTCCCGGTACTGACGCCATAACTGGAATTTCGGTTATTCTTCTTACAACTACCGCGAGAGCCTGCTGGTGGGACCGCGACCGCAAAATTATCACGCGCACTTGCCGTACACGTCCCTGCGGTTTTATTTTGGACGAAGAGAGTAAGGACCAGGTCTGCGGAAAAGTCTGAGCCACGTAAACTCCGGCGCGGTTATTGACCGCGGCTGGAGTTTGCTTATGACCGGCAAACAAACCGTCAGGCGTCGAAGCCGGAAGCGGGAGAACACGAGACCATACGCCGACAATAATGAGGGTCACGCATCCGGTAATCCTAATGTTCATGGTGGCGGCGTCGGTGATTCTTGTGACGTCGCGCTTTGGCCCGAACGCAGATCAAGCCAGCGCCCAGAGCCGTCGCCCGCAGAAAAAAGTCGCGACGCCAAAGAAACCTCGCATTGATTACACAAAGTTTTCGCACCAGACTCACGCCGTCACGCAAAAGCTCGCTTGCAGTTCATGCCACAAAGTTCCCTCGAAGAATTGGAAAGAAGTACGTAAAGGCGACGCCGCCTTTCCGGACGTCAGTGATTTTCCCGAGCATGCCACCTGTTTGACCTGTCATCGCGAACAATTCTTTGCGCGTGAAAGACCCGCGCCGGCGATTTGCTCGAACTGTCACGTCAACAACAGTCCGAAAGACACCAGCCGCTGGCTGTTTCCCAGTCTCGGCGACGTTAACGATCCGTTGAAGAAGCGCCGGACATTCGTTTCGGAATTCGGCGTCGGTTTCCCGCACGACAAGCACCTCGACGTCGTAGGCGTTAACGCGCCAGCGCCCGGAAGAGATCCGCTCGTTTGGTTCGTGACGGTATCGCTGCAGGAAAAGAAAAAGGACGGTCCGCCAAAGAACTGCCCCGTCTGTCACGAGACTTATCGGCCACAGGGTAATTCAAGTGAGGAATTCGTGACCAAGCCGCCGAAGAATATCGGCGATGCTTTCTGGCTAAAGAAGGGCACGTTCAAAACCACGCCCAACAGTCACACGGTTTGCTTCACCTGCCACAGCGCCGATTCCGGAATTGCGCCCGCGCCGACCGATTGCAACGTTTGCCATAAACTGTCATCGCCCCAGGCATTGAAAGTCGATTTCGAGGCGAAACTGGCGACCACCATGGGGATCACGGATGCAACGATATTGAGCAAATGGAGCCAACGCATTTCCGCCGGCGCTTTCCGTCATGAAGGCGGAGAGCATCCTGACCTGAACTGCATGGGTTGTCATAACGTGGCGAGTTCTGGGTTCAATACGCTTGATTTGAAGACGCTGAAGGTTCCAGTGCGGTCGTGCGGCGGCGCGGACGGATGTCACGTCACTGCCACAACCGATGATGGTGGAGCTTTGAATTTTGAAATCGATCAGAAGAAGAAAGATCCTGGGTTTGTTTGTACAAAGTGTCACGTCACCTTTGGCAAGGAAGGCATTCCCGAAGATCATCCGAAGGCGATTCCGACACCGAAAGCGAAGACGGCGCTGTAAGGAACATGAACGACACCGCAAGAAGAGATGAGGCATTGAGTGGGCGTTGGCGGCGGCGTAGGGCTCAGGAGCCCTCTCCCTTTGGGAGAGGGTTGGGTGAGGGCCTGTCGGCGCCACGCTTCGCGGCCTCTCCCCCTGTCCCTGCCCCTCTCTCAAACGGAGAGGGGGAAAAGCCCTGCGTATCAATCCGATCACTCACCGTCGGCGTCGTATTCGTGTGCGCCGTGATCGGATTGACGCTCGTTACTGTTTTGAACTCGCGCGCTTCTGAATCGACGGCTAACTTAACCGAATCGCCGACGCCACAGGAGCAGATGCAATTTCCCGAAGGGTTGGATTACGGAAAGTTCCTCCACGGCAGCCGCAACCATTCACGTTTGCCGTGTCTGCTCTGTCATCGTCGCGACTCGAATTCACCCATTCCGAAACTGCCGGGCGGTTCCAATCACCTGCCCTGCGCCGGCTGTCATGCGCAACAGTTTTCAAGCTCTGAGAGTCCCATCTGCACCATCTGTCACACCGACGTAAAATCCGGAGCCCTGAAATCGTTTCCTCGTTTGAAGAGCTTTCGGATGAAGTTCGATCACTCGCTGCACGTGAAGATGGGCAGCGTCAGTTGTGCGACGTGCCATCGACCGGCGAGTGGTGGCGTTGCCCTCTCGATACCTGCGGGATTCAACGCGCACACAACTTGTTATGGATGCCACACCGCGCGCGCGCAATCCGGCGGCCGCGACATCTCTTCGTGTGGCACGTGTCATCAGTTGGGTGGGTATTCCCGAACTTCCGCGTCGGCCGCAGCCTTCCGCGTGGGATTCAATCATGCCAGGCATCAAAAAGTAACCTGCAACGAATGCCACCAGGTTAGGGCGGGAATGCCGCAACGAAGACAGGTCACCGCGCCGGAAGCGCTCAACCATCACGCGACGGGTCGCGGGCAAAGCTGCATGACTTGCCACGATGGCAAGCGCGCGTTTGGCGACGATGACTTCACAGTTTGTAAGCGGTGCCATACGGCAGCAACGTGGCACTTTTGAAAAGCAAGAGGTGTTCAGAGTACCGACTTTAGTCGGGTATTTGATCGATAAAAGAAGACAGACCCGACTAAAGTCGGTACTCTAAACCACGAAAGGGAGTTCACCATGAAAGTCCTTACAATACTCGCAGCCTTTATTCTTGCGATTTTTCTGGTCTCGAGCACGACGAAGATCACGACGGACGCATCAGCTCAGGACGGAAAGAAGCCGCCGGAAGTGATCACGCTGGGAGCGGATGCGAAGCTTGGACCGGTTAAGTTCAACCACCTCGATCACATCACTAAGAAATGGAGCGCCGACGGTACCGGCCTGATCGCTTGCGTCGAGTGTCACCACACCGCGCAGCCGGCAGCTGAGGCGCTCAAGCACCCTCCACACAAGACGGCATGGCCGGCGGATCGCACTACCACTTTGACGGCAGAGTTGCTTGAGAAAGATT
Organism: Pyrinomonadaceae bacterium; assembly: GCA_035300785.1. GTDB lineage: Bacteria > Acidobacteriota > Blastocatellia > Pyrinomonadales > Pyrinomonadaceae > UBA11740. The sequence goes on from DATGVD010000232.1 coordinate 13,290, forward strand.
CTAATGCGGTCGGTGCTGTTTGTCGCGATTGCCATGCGCGCGCGGATACCAAGCCGAAGCTGCTGCCGGAGATTCCGCAGGTCAAGTTTGAAGGCAGTACAGAGCCGACAGTCATGACTAACCAACAGGCGTTCCATCGCAGGTGCGGTGACTGCCACGATGAAGCGGTGAAGGCCAGACCGACTTTGGATCCGGCACCGCCAACCTCGAAGAAGTACCTGCAGTGTCACAAGAAGTCGGCGGCTTGATTGGCACGGGCCTCTCGCCCGTGAATCACGCTCAGGATCAGGTTGTGATTCCTTGAGAGTCGCGGGAAGATAGGCGCAATGGGTGAAGCGGTCGACAGGAAAGTACCGGCACTCTTTCATAACTACTCAAGCTTTGCCGGTTTCGCCATCGCCATCGCAAGTTTGTGCAGCATTATCCTGCTGTTCCTCATTGAACTTACCGGAAGCACCAATACCGCATATCTCGGAATATTCGCTTACGTAATCCTTCCTGCGGGTCTGGTTTTCGGTCTGGTCGTAATTGGCGCCGGAATGTTACTTGAACGCCGCCGCCGCAGCAGCAGGCTTTCTCCTGCTGAAATTGCCGCGTTTCCCAGAATCGATTTCAACAACCCCGGCAGCCGCCGCGCGTTCTTTACCTTCATCGGTCTGAGCATGATTTTTGTTTTCATGAGTGCGTTCGGCAGTTATCGCGCTTTCGAGCACACCGAATCGGTAGCCTTCTGCGGGACCACCTGCCACCAGACGATGAAGCCTGAATACGTCGCCTTCCAGGTTTCTTCGCACGCGCGCCTGCGTTGCGTCGACTGTCACGTCGGTTCGGGTGCGGAATGGTACGCCGGCTCAAAAATTACCGGCGCCTATCAGCTCTATGCCGTCACCTTTAACAAGGTGCCCAGGCCGATCACCACGCCGGTTCACAACATGCGGCCGGCCCGTGATACTTGCGAACAGTGTCACTGGCCGGCGAAGTTCTATGGCAATCAATTCAGGAGTCTTACTCACTACGCCAATGATGAGCAGAACTCCGCGCGCACTATTCGCTTGTTAGTAAACGTGGGAGGCGGCGACCCCACCACCGGAGCAGTCGCGGGCATTCACTGGCACATGAACATTGCTAACGAGATCACCTTCATTGGATCTGATGATCATTGGCAGGTAATTCCCTGGATTCGACTTAAGGACAGTCAGGGTAATGTCACCGAATATACAGATCGAAATCGACCTCCTACTTCTCAGCAGCTGGCCACGGCCGAGAGGCGACGAATGGACTGCATCGATTGTCACAATCGTCCCGCGCACATTTACCTGCCGCCCGACGTGGCCGTCGATCAGGGTTTCGTTGCCGGCCGGTTGGATCTTTCGCTCCCGTATCTCAAGCGTCAGGCGGTTGAAGTTCTGAGCGCCCGATACGACACAACCCCTCAAGCCCTCAGTTCAATTGATAAGGGCCTGAACGAGTACTATCAAACGAACTACAAAGACGTGTACTCAGAAAAGCAGGCCGCCATCAAGGGCGCCGTCACGGAAGTTCAGCGGATCTTTCAGACTTACTTTTTCCCGGAGATGAAGACCGACTGGCAGACCCACCCAAACAATATTGGTCATCTTTATTTCTCGGGCTGCTTCCGCTGTCACGACGGCGAGCACGTCAGCAACACCGGCAAAGTTATCACCAACAACTGCAACCTCTGCCACACGGTAATCTACGACTCGCTTAATCCAGCCGCGTCGGTAAAGACCGGACCATTCCAACACCCGGTTGATCTCGGCTCGCTGGCCGACCGCAAATGCGAGTCTTGCCACAAAGCTAACAAGCCATTCCAACATCCGATTAATCTTGGTGATATCTCGATGTTCCAGTGTGTTGAGTGCCATTCGCTAAAGAAATGAAGCCGGCGCGTCTACTGAAGCAAATGCGCGAAAAACTCTCGCAGCCTGCGCAAAAACCCGCAGATGCTGGGCTAAGGGCCTGCTCTAAGGCCGCTTTGCGCGGGCGAACTTCACGCTTGATGCAATGGCTGGATGCGTCGATGGTAACGCTGATCGTGGGCCGTCTGAAGATTGATCCAAAACTCGGGTGCGCTGCGGCGCCCTTCACAAAAGTCAGGACTGCATCCCAGGTTGGTGAGCGACCTGAGCTGTCTGTCTCATTCCTGATAATGGTCGATCAGCCTGCTCTGTAACGCGGAAGGAACGGTTTTCCAGTTGGACATGGACAGTTCTCGAGGTGAAAAGTCGGCCGCGTGCACGCGGGCGCCGCGCCATTGTTCGAGCCGTTTCTCATAACGCCAACGGTAGTACGGACCGTCCGCACGCCGGCTATAAAATACGCGATCGCCGCTGGTGGCCTCCAGGGCTGTGTCGTTAATATAGATTCGCAAACCGTTGACCATAACGTAACTCGTCTCATCACTACTCATTCTGCGTTCCCTTCTTCCGGACTCTGAGTACTGAAGTGCACCAGGCCCCGCTTTATTTCTTCGAGCGCGACGCTCGTGTTTTTGCGTCTCAAAGGATTGGGTGCGATCCTAGCCGTCGCGCCGTGCAAAAGCTGCTTGGTTCTTAGGGCAGCCACGATGACCAGACGAAAGTCCGAATCCATTCCGGATCGTTGCGGGTCAGCTTTAGTCGCGCCGAACCTCTTGCTGGTGCTGTTTTGTGTTGCCGGCATAAGAGCGGTCTCCTGAACCCTTCTAAAGAAATCTAAGCATCAATAAGAGCGCGGGCAGGGCGAATGCTGCGACTGCGATCACATGCAGCCAACTCAGCGCCAGCCGATGACAATTGGGGCACTTCATCTTCCATAGCGGCAGGACCGTGCCGCAGCCGTGACAGGACCAGATTATCTTAGTCATTCGTTTTTCCCCTACGCCAGGATTGAACGAGACGTATCTTCACGTGAGCCTTCTTCCCTTTCCGCCATTGACGTGACTTTCTTAAGCTCTGTTTTTCGAAACCCAAAAAAGGTGGCCATCTGGACGATCTGGCTCGGACTCACGAAGTCTTTCGGGTCGGCGCAAAATTTCTCAAGCCCTGGGCCAAATTCACGACAGCTCATCGCTTTGGGTATCTTAAGACCCAACATGCACTCGCCGGCGGACGTATAATTCAAACAGAATTCGCAAACTATCATTTGCCCTCAGTCTTAGTGAAAGGGGTGTTAGATCAGGTCGCGACTGAGCACGGCAAGCTCCAGGTGACTCAAAGCAACGCCGCGCTTCATACTTGTGGAAGCCTTCTCGACCAGCCAGAAATATGAGGGACGTTCACCGTCTGTGGGCTCAAGATCCTTGAGCGCGCGCTCGTCGAGAAGCACCGGCTTGAAAACTAACATCTCTACGTTGAAGGCCCGCGCCTGCATTGCTTCGCGGTTGCTGGAAAAGACGGGCACGCGAAAACTCCCGCGCTCTTTCAGCGCGAACCAGTCGCCGTTGGCACGTTGCATGGCGTATATGTCGCTCATCGCGTTAATGGTCTTTCAGAGAGCTCGCGTTTTGGATGTTCCTGCTCGGGCCAGGAACTGTTTCCGCTGCGGCCAGGGCGTCGCCCGCGAAGCTATCGACGGCCTGGGATTCAGTCTCGTAAACGTCGAAGACGGTTTGGAGTTTTGTAGTCATCATCAGCTCGCGCAGCATTTGTGTAAGATTAAGCAGCTTGAACTGCCCGCCGCTCCTGGTCACCACCATGTAGGTCGAGACCAACTCGCCCAATCCTCGTGCGTCAATTGAGGCAACACCCTCAAGATTCAGAAGGATGTGGTGTTGCCCTTGTTCCAGCAAAGAGTCAACGGCGCTCGGCAATGAGACACTGCTCCCCCCGAATCTCAACCCGATTCTTATCTCACCATCTGCACTCAGAATGGTGACGTTTCCGACTCGCCGCTCTTTGATACCAATATTACTCACTGCGCTGCTTCGATCTTTGTCAGACAGGGAAAGTTCATAAGAGCAGTGGTTTGTTTGCCGGCGAGGTGTCCCATTGACGGCAAACTCGCGCGAGCGACACCCCTCGCGGTACAGGCCACTGCTGGACCCCCGAGTTATTAGCTGACAACTTCAGATGATCTGGGTGATTCCAGAGGAGCTGAGAACGGAGTTAGCTGGACTCAATCTGGAAACAAAGTTATACTACGGCACGGTATATGTCAAGAATGCAATATATTCTGTGGACACACGATGGGCATCTGTGATAAATAGCACGCACGCTAAACGAAGACCGAGCCAGGCTAAAGAGGATCGAGTATTAATGATCAAAATCCGAATCAATGAGCTGCTGAAAGAGCAGGAGCGGTCTTTCTATTGGCTGGCCAAAGAGACTGGCATCAGTCATACGACGCTGTGGCGCTTGAAAAAGGGTAAAGCCCAGGGAATGACTTTCGATACGCTGGAAAAGATTTCCATGACGCTAAAGTGTCAACCCGGCGACGTCCTGAAGCTCGGGCGAAACAACCAGGCAAACAAAAACCACGCAAACAAGAAACGCAGGTAGCATTTGCGACGAAGGATGTAAGCGAAGCGCCGTAGTTATTGCTGTGGTCTAAAGGAGTAGTGATGAAGGTTCTGCTGATTAATCCGGAATTTCCCGATACGTATTGGAGTTTTCGCCACGCGCTGCCCTTCGAGGGCAAGCGGTGCGCGTTTCCACCGCTCGGCTTGTTGACCGTGTCGGCTTTGCTGCCAGATTCCTGGGAGCGGCGCCTGATTGATCTCAACGTGCGGCGACTTAAGACTTCGGACATTGAGTGGGCCGACATGGTGTTCGCCACGGCGATGCTGGTGCAAAAGGATTCGCTGAAAGAAGTAGTTCAACGCGCCAAAGCAATGGGCAAGCGCGTCGTCATCGGCGGCCCGTACATTACGACCACGATTGAAGACTTGCCTGAGGCCGACCACATCTTCCTGGGCGAAGCGGAAACTACGCTGCCTCAGTTCGTTGAAGACCTGGCCCGCGGCGAGGCCAAGCGGACGTATCAGGCTGCGGAGCGGCCACCGCTCTCGGCGACTCCGCTGGCCCACTTTCATCTGGCTGAACTCAAACGCTACAGCGCGATGTCGGTGCAGTACTCTCGCGGCTGCCCATTCTCGTGCGAGTTTTGCGACATCATCGAAATCTACGGGCGCGTGCCGCGCACCAAGAGCAATCAGCAGATGATCGCCGAATTCGACGCGCTCAAGGCCCTGGGCTGGCGCGGTACGGTTTTTATCGTTGACGACAATTTCATCGGCAACAAAAAGAACGTGCGCCAACTGTTGCCGGAACTCGCCGCGTGGCAGGAACGCAATGGCTATCCTTTTTCGTTGCTGACTGAGTCAAGCGTGAATCTCGCGGACGACGTACCGCTCCTCGAGAGCATGCGGCACGCCGGCTTCCGGCGCGTCTTTCTGGGCATTGAAACTCCGGTCGAAGAGAGTCTCAAAGAAGCGCAGAAGTCGCAGAACCGCGGCAACCTGCTCGAATCGGTGGAAAAGATTCAAAGCTACGGGATGGAAGTAATGGCCGGCTTCATCGTCGGCTTTGATAACGATCCCGCAGATATTTTTGAGCGGCAGATCGATTTCATCCGCAAGAGCGCGATCCCCCTCGCGATGGTGGGGCTGCTGAATGCGCTGCCGGACACCCAACTGTGGAGGCGACTCGAGCGCGAAGGACGGCTTCTAGGCGAAGCTTCGGGAAACAATACCGTCTGCACCTTCAACTTCAAGACCGTAATGGATCCCGCCCTGCTGATTCAGGGCTACCAAACCATCATGCGCACCATCTACAGCCCCCGCGAGTACTATCAACGGGCGCTTGATTCAATGAGGCGGACCGCGCAGGAAATTTCCGAGCCGCAGCACTACGACCTGATGAATGGCGTTGCGTCATTCATGCGCATCATGGTTAGGCTGGGAGTGCTTGATAGTGAGCGCAAAGAGTTTTGGCGCTTCCTCGGCCAGGCCCTCGCAAAACATCGCGACAAGTTCGCTGAAACGCTGCGACTGGCCGCGATGGGCTATCACTTTCGTCGTTTGAATGAGGCGTATAGCGAGGGTTAAGCGCGCGCACACAACTCCTCTGTGACTCGCTGATAACGGTAGTCTTTGGCCGGCGATTATCTCAACGTGAGCCGCCCTTCGCCAGGACCTTCCCTGAAGTCGCGAGCCGTTCAAATCCTGGGTGGAGAAAGACAACACGTCCGGCAACGATAGTAGCTACCGCGGCGCCCGTCATTACCCGTCCATCAAACGGAGTATTGCGGCTCTTGGATTTTGAGCGCGACGCGTCGACCGTCCACTGAAACGAAGGGTCGAGAATCGTCACATCGGCGTAAGCATCTGCGCCCAGCGTTCCGCGATTCTCCAAGCCAAGGATCCGCGCGGGATTTGTAGCGAGAACTTCCACCAGTCGCTCAATATCGATCACACCTTGATTTACCAAATCAAACGCTAAGCCAACTGCAGTTTCCAACCCGGTGATTCCAGACGGGGCTTGATCGTATTCCAGGGCCTTTTCATCCGCGTGATGCGGTGCGTGATCACTGGCAATCGCATCGATCGTGCCGTCACGCAAGCCCGCGAGGATGGCTTCGATATGATCCCAGCTGCGCAACGGCGGGCTCATCTTCGTGTTCGTCTCATAGTCAGCCACGGCTGCATCCGTCAGGGTCCAATGATGCGGCGCGACTTCGCAGGTTACCCACAAGCCTTTTTCTTTCGCGCGGCGAACGGCTTCAATCGCTCCGCGCGTCGAGACGTGCGCGAGGTGCAGGCGCGCGCCTGTCACTTCTGCCAGCGCGCAATCGCGCAACGCGTCCACTTCTTCAGCAGCGGCCGGCATGCCGCGCAAACCAAGCACCAACGACCAATGACCCTCGTGCATGACGCCGCCGCGGGCCAGCGATTTGTCTTCACAGTGATCGATCACGGGCAAGTCAAAACCGCGCGCGTATTCCATTGCGCGCCGCATCATTCCCGGCGACGGGACGGAACGGCCGTCGTCAGAAACCGCGACGATGCCGGCGTCTTTCATCTCGCCCATTTCGGCCAGTTCAGTCCCCGCGGAATTCTTCGTGAGGGCGCCAATCGGAAAGACATTCGCCAAACGTGCGTTCTCGGCCTGCTCGATGATGAACCGCGTCACCGCGGCACTATCGTTAACCGGATCGGTATTAGGCATCGCGCAGACGGTCGCAAAGCCGCCGGCAACTGCTGACGCCGCGCCGCTGGCAATCGTCTCCTTGTATTCGTGGCCTGGTTCGCGCAGATGCGTGTGCATGTCGATAAAGCCCGGCGCAACGATCAGCCCGACCGCGTCGATCACTTCGCAGCCTTCGGGTACGTCATCGCTGTGGCTCAACAGCCCCACCACGCGGCCATCTTCGATGAAGACACTCTTGCCGGTATTAATTCCCTGCGCAGGATCTATGACGTAGCCGTTAGCAATTAGTAAGCGCATTCTTAGTTTCGAGTTTCGGGTTTCGAGTTTCGCGTTCGTTTTGCAGCCGAGCCCTCCCTATCGACCACCCCACGCGGGCTGCCCGCGTGGGGACCCCGGTTAGTCGGGCTACTGCCCCGCGTTGCGTTCTTGCCGTTCCTTTTAGTTCCGTTCTCACTCTTGCCCGCGCCGGCGAGCAGGTAAAGCACCGCCATGCGCACGGCGACGCCGTTAGTCACCTGCTCGAGAATCAGCGAACGTCCGCCGTCGGCGATCTCGGAAGAAATCTCGATGCCGCGATTCATCGGGCCGGGATGCATCGCGATCGCATCGGGCGCGGCCAGGTTCAGATGACGCAATTGCAACCCGTAGTGCACGGCGTACTCGCGCATCGAGGGAACAAAAGCGTCCGTCTGGCGTTCGCGCTGAACGCGCAGAATCATCACCACGTCGGCGTCCACCAGCGCGTCTTCGATCCTTCGCTCGACGCGCACGCCAGACTCGATCAACTCGGCAAACTCTGGCGGTACCAGCGTTCCCGGGCCGGCGACGCTGACGCTGGCGCCCAGCTTTGACAGCAGATAAATGTTCGAGCGCGCCACGCGCGAGTGCAGCACGTCGCCGATGATTGCTACTTTCAATCCGGCTATCCGGCCCTTGTGTTCGCGAATCGTCAGCGCGTCGAGCAAGGCCTGGGTTGGATGTTCGTGCGAGCCGTCGCCGGCGTTAACAATCGCCGCATTGGACGCTCGCGCGAGATGCTGTGGCGCGCCGGCTGATGAATGGCGAATGACGATGCAGTCGGGCGCCATCGCTTCAAGGTTCCGCGCCGTATCCAACAGCGTCTCGCCCTTCGAGACGCTGGAAGTTGAAACGCTGATATTGACTGCATCGGCCGACAAACGCTTGGCCGCAATCTCGAACGAAGTGCGCGTGCGCGTCGATGGTTCGAAGAAGAGATTGATGACGGTGCGCCCGCGCAGGGCCGGTACTTTCTTGATCTCGCGCTTCGAAACATCGCGGAACGTCTCAGCCGTGTCGAGCAAATACGTAATTTGAGCGACCGACAGCTCGCGGATTCCGAGCAGATGTTTCAAATTGAAGTTAGCGCTCAAAGTAGTTTCCGAACACAAAAAAGCGGCCTTTCGGGCCGCTTTAGCTTGCCGCTTCCGCTGTCGGCCGCTCCACGATGACGACCCCTTCGTCCTCGTCAAACTCGGTCAGCATCACTTTTATGATCTCACTCTTTTTGGTCGGCACCAGCTTGCCGATGTAATCCGCTTGAATCGGCAACTCGCGATGTTCGTTGCCGCGGTCGATCAGCACGGCCAGCTGCACACGTCTTGGTCTTCCGAAATCGATCAGTTGGTCGATCGCCGCGCGCACCGTGCGACCGGTGTAAAGCACGTCGTCGATTAAGACGATGTTGCGGCCTTCGATATCGCCGGGCAATTCAGTGCCGCTGACGACGGGCTTCGCTCCCACCGTCGATAAATCGTCGCGATATAAAGTTATGTCGAGAATGCCGACCGGCGGTCGCTTGCCTTCGAGATCAGCAACTTTGTCAGCGATCCGTTGGGCCAAAGGAACGCCGCGGCGGCGAATTCCTACCAGAATGAGGTCGTCAGAGCCGTGGTTTTCTTCGACAATCTCAGATGCCAGCCGCGCCAGCGCGCGATTGATGCGCGCGCCGTCCATGATCCGAGCCTTTTCAGTAAATTCCACCGGCGCGAAATAGTAACAAGAACAGTGACAAGTGACAAGTGACAAGTTAAACTCTGATTCCGGCTCGTCACTCGTCACTTGTCAATTTATTCTGCAATCGCGCGCCCGCTACTCTTTCGTCTGCCGCCAGAGACGGTGCACGAACTGGCGTTACATTCACTCACTCTTGTTTTGGGCTCGCGGACGGCCAGAAAATTAGTTGCCGGGCGTACCACGCTCTCGCCCTTTGGTAAGCTCGAGCGTTTTGGTTTGACGTTCGCGAATCCTCTGGGACTCGCGGCGGGTTTTGACAAGAATGGAACCGCCGCGCAGGCGCTGGCCGCCCTGGGCTTCGGCTTTATCGAAGTTGGTTCGGTCACGAGCGAGCCGCAGCCCGGTAATCCGAAGCCGCGATTGTTTCGTTTGCCGCGCGATCGCGCGTTGATCAATCGCGCCGGGTTCAATAATTGCGGGGCCAGGCAATTAGCAGAAAATATCAAACGGCATCGCCCGGACTGCGTACTGGGTGTGAACATCGGCAAATCTCGACGCACCGCGATTGAAGATGCGATTCCTGATTACCTTGAAAGCTTTGCCGCGGTTTATGACGTGGCCGACTACCTGGCGGTCAATGTCAGCTCACCGAACACGCCCAACCTGCGCGACCTGCAACGGCCGGAAATGCTGAGGAACCTGCTGGAGAGTTTGCAGCAGCGGAATGCAGAATTGGCCCGGCAAAACGCGTTTTCCAGACCAAAACCGCTCCTGTTGAAGATCGCGCCGGACCTGACTGAAGCCGAGATTGAATCGATCGTCGAGGTCGCAATGGGCGCCGTCATCTCCGGCATCATCGCCACGAACACGACCATCAGACGCGATGAGTTGCTGACGTCGAATGAATACGTTATTGCCTGCGGCGAAGGCGGATTGAGCGGCGCGCCGTTGCGGCAACGATCGAATCAGGTCGTCGCGCTGATTTATCGCCTGACGCGTGGCGCGCTGCCGATCATCGGCGTGGGCGGCGTATTTACGGCCGAAGATGCCTGGGAGAAAATTTGCGCGGGCGCAAGTTTGATTCAGCTTTATACTGGATTCATCTATGAAGGCCCGAATGTGGCGCGACGAATCAACCAGGGGCTCGGTGAGATTCTTAAGCGCGAGGGATTTCGTTCGCTTGACGACGCCGTCGGGTGTCGCGTGAAGTAACTTTGAAGACGGCAAAAGACAAACTAATTGTTGCGCTCGATGTAGAGACGGCCTCGCGCGCCCGCGAACTCTTCGCGGCGTTACGCGGAGTAGTAGGTATGTTCAAGATCGGGATGCAGCTCTTCACCGCTGTTGGTCCGTCAATCGTTCGCGAGATCATTAATGCAGGCGGACGTGTCTTTCTCGATCTCAAGTATCACGATATTCCCAATACGGTCGCAGCCGCGGGCGTGGAAGCCGCGCGCCACGGCATATCGATCTTTAATGTCCACACTTTCGGCGGAACGGAAATGATGCGGCGCACCGCTGATGCAGTCGGTGAAGTTGCTGAACGTGAGGGTCTGGTGCGTCCCAAAATCATTGGCGTCACGCTTTTGACCAGCGTTAACGACAGAATATTGACCGAAATCAGGGTCGTAAACAGTCCGGAGCGCCAGGTGACCGCGCTCGCCCAATTAGCCGCCGCGAGCGGTCTGGACGGAGTGGTAGCCTCGCCCCTCGAGGTAGTCCCGGTCCGAGCGGCCGTTGCGAAAAAAGATTTTCTGGTTGTCACACCGGGTGTTAGACCCGCAGGCGCAGCTCCGCACGATCAAAGACGCCTGACGACCCCGGCTGAAGCGATTCGCGCGGGCTCAGATTATCTGGTGATCGGGCGGCCAATAATCGATGCCGACGATCCGGTCGCCGCCGCAAACTCGATCGTCGCAGAAATTGAAGACGGGTTACGAGCTGATCAAGGCATCGCTCCCCGATCCGCGGAACAAACCAGCGGCTGAAGCGTTCAGTTGGATTGAGTCGTTGCGCCGCGCGCGGCTTGCCATTATCATTCGAAGGTGCACGGACAACTGAAGTTCTCACTAAAAATCGCGCAATTAACGGCCCTGCTCATTTTGCTGACCTGTACGCTTCACGCCCAACAGAAGAGCGAAGCGTCTCAGTCACCTTTCAACGCCGCAGCCTATCGCGTGGGCGAACGGCTGACTTACAACGTTTCGTTCTCGCAGTTTGTCAGCGCTGCTCACGTCGAACTTCTGGTCGCCGGCCGGGGCACGTTTTTCAGTCGCGAAGGCATTCAACTGCGCGCGCACGCCGAGACCAGCGGCGTGGTGAACGTGGCCGTGTTTGCCATCAACAACGATTACACGACCTACGTGGATCCCACGACGGGATTGCCGTTCCGTGCGCAGCAGGTCGTGCGCGAAGCGGACCGCACGTCCGATAGCGCGAGCGATTACAACCAGCCTGCGGGCATCGCGGCGCTGCCTTCGCAAGCAGGCACGGGGGTGTTCCCCGGAACCTACGATCTGGTTTCCGCGCTCTATCGCGTCCGCGCTCTGCCGTTAGTTGACGGCGCTTCTTATTTAATCACCGTCCGAAACGCGGGCGACGAGTATCAAGCCGAAGTAAAGGTCACTGGTCATCAAGTCATCAAGACCGGCGTCGGTTCATTTAGCACGATCGTCACGCGGGTGAATGTGAAAGGGCGGCATGACGACAACACGCGGATCTATTTCAGCGATGACGAGCGCCACGTGCCGGTGATCGTTACGGCGAAACAGCAAGGCGGCGAGATTCGCGCGGAGTTAGTAGCCTCTGAGTTCGTCACCCCGCCAAGACCCAGCGAAGCGAAGGCCTCGCCGGCACCGACCCCGATCTCCGTCCCCGATCCGCGCATTCCCGTTACGCCGCGAACAACAGCCAGGAGCAATCAACCCTCGCGATCTGCGGCCGAGGCGAGCGACCCTCTTCCGCCGGATCTTCCGTTCAAAGTTGGCGAGCAACTCAACTATCAGGTTTATCTTGCCAACGGCGCTCAACCTGTCGGCACAATCTCGTTTGCGGTGCGGGCGCGCGGCCGGTACTTTAATCTCAACGGTTTGTTCTTCTCAGCCTCAGCGCAAACCTCAGGCGCCCTGGCGCGAGCCTTTCCGGTCGGCGATCAGGTCAATTCATACGTCGACCCCGCGACGCTGCTTCCTTTTCGCACCGAGCTTAGTATGTCCGAGGGCAAGCATCGAACCAATCGGAGCTACAACCTCGATCAGAATCGTGGCGCGGCGGTGTCGGACAGCCGCGAACGCATCGATATTCCCGTCGGTACGCATGACTTAGTTTCGCTGGTTTACGCGATTCGCACGTTTAGCCTAACACCGCCAAAACGGAATGCCATCTCGATAATGGCAACGGCCCGGCCGCGCACATTGTTCATCACTTCGCTGCGCCGCGAGACGATCGAAGTCAGCGGCCAAAGCATTTCGGCGATTCAGTTGTCGCTCACCACCGACGATCCGCAAGCTGACAAGCTGCAAATGCGAATGTGGGTTGGCGACGACACGCGGCATCTGCCGTTGCGCTTCACCGCGGTGACTGAACTGGGCCCGGTGCGTGCCGACCTCGTGATTGTTCCAGCGCCACCGCAGTAATTTAGTCGGTCAAAGAGCCCGGCGTAAGCTCGACCTGGTGGGACGGTGCTAAGCGGCGCGGGCGCAACCACGATCCTCTCCCCCCACACGGTTGGGTCTCGGCAATACGCCCACTTCGAAATTGACAATCATTTTCAATTTGGGGCATACTGCTCAGCGGGCCACGGTGGGCCAGTCCGAGTTTACAGCCTAAAGGGTTTCATCAGTGCTTCAGTCATTCATCATCATTCTACGCGAAGGTTTCGAGTCCTTTCTGCTGGTCGCGGTGATTCTTTCTTACCTGCGCAAGTCGCGTCAGCGGCAACTGGCTCCGGCCGTCTTTTGGGCGATCGGCGTCGCGCTCGCAATCAGCGGCGGGCTCGGTTACCTGCTCTTCAAAATGCAAACGGGCCAACCCGAGTTGATTGAGCGCTATCTTGGCGTTACGGTCGCCGGGTTTCTGGGCAATGAATCGTTGCGCGAAGCCGTGCTCGGCGTGGTCGCGATCGTGATGGTCCTGTCGCTGGTAGTTTACATGTGGCGCGCGGGGCCAAACCTGAAACAGAGAATGGAAGGGCGGCTCGGCGAGGTCTCCGCGAAGCGGACTGGCTGGACTGCCTTCGCCGGGATCTTTCTCTTCACCGTGTTAACGATCAGCCGCGAAGGCATGGAGACGGCGCTGCTGCTTCTGCAAGTGCGGAGTCCCCGGCTGATCTGGGGAGCGCTTTTGGGACTCGGCGCGGCGATCGCTATGGCCTGGGCGTGGGCGCAGTTCGGCCACTTGATTAATGTGAAGCGCTTCTTTCAGGTGACAGGAATCTTCCTGCTGCTCTTCATGGCCCAGGTAGCTATCTATACCCTTCACGAATTCGCCGAAGCCGGGCTCCTGCCTAACAGCGAAGCCTTACATACCGCCACCGAAAAGTTTTCCGCGGACGGATTGTATGGCAAGTGGTTTTCGGTCGTGATGGTTGGGATTTGCGCAGTCTGGTTACTGGCAGCTTGGGTCATAGATCGTCTGAGAGTTGCGCACCAAAGCAGTGCGAGATTTGGCGAGGTATAAGCAAGCGGGTCACTGACTCTGATTTTGGTTTTGGTAAAAAAAGGGCGAAGCCTCATGGCCTCGCCCTTTTCGTCAATTCTAACCGCCTCCGGTGCAATTTGGATTACTTGCCAGTGTTGACGAACTGGATGCAATCGCCCTGGTTCTTAAAGGTGTGGGGCGTATTGAAGGTCTGCCAACCGCCGTTCTTGCACTGATCTTTATTCGTCGGTGGTCCTATCTGCGGCACTGGCGCACAGGAACTCGGACTGGTCAGGAATGGCTTGTACATAACAATGCTATCCGGATCCACGATTTTGTCCCCGGTGCCGCCTGGATTGCTTGCGATGGTCGGCCCAGTCGCGCTGCCCCACCAGTTTCCCTGGGCATTGAGAATTCCTGCGTAACTGAGGTGGTCCACAACCAATCCGGCCACCGCATTGCCGGCAATGTTGTTCGAATTGATCGTGATGTTAGAGTTAGGGCCAGCGCTAAATGCATCATCCATCCGAATTCCGCGACCAGCTCCATTCGTGATGTCGTTGCAGGTAATGGTCAAGCCGCTAACCGCGCCAAAGAGGCGTATGTCAGCAGTCGCAGAATCGGTGGAGTTGTGGATGTTGTTCTTCGTGATGCTGGAGGAAGCCACACTTATCCAGCCAATAGCGCGGCGGTTCCCAACAAACTCGTTGTTTGACACGGTAAGCGAATTCGATCCACCGGAAAAGTCGCCCATTCCGCTATTCATGTTTCCGGCAAACTTGTTGCTGTCGATGATGACGTTGTGGGCGCCAAAGTTGGTGTCGATCCCGGTTCCGCTGTCTGGACCGGGGGACACGTTATTGTTTTGGATCAAGTTTCGCTGCACCGTAGCTTGCAAGGCGCCGGTGTTGTCCATCTCAATTCCGATGATGTTGTTCTGGACGATGTTGTTCAGAATTTGGTATCCGCCAACGTCCGCATTATGGGAGCCGGGATTAGTATAGATTCCGGCGATGAAACACGGATCGAGCTGTGTCGATCCTTGAATTGTAAAACCATCAAGCACGACACTGTCGGCGAAGATCTGAACCGGACCGCATGAGCTGTTAATTATAGACTCGCTCGTCGGCACGCGGGTTCTGGCATCTACGCCGTGCTGAGCGCCGTTAAGAGTGAGCGTCCTGCTGATCGTCACCTGCTCGTTGTAAGTGCCCGCAGCGACGTTGATCGTTGTGCAACTGGGATCGTTGACTGCGCCCTGAATCGTTGAGTAATCACCGGGGACCGTGCAGACGGGGCCGGCTGCCCGTGTTCTGCGACCACCAAAAATCATCACTCCCAAGACAAGCGTTAAGGCCAAGCCCGTTAGTACGGCTAGTTTCTTGTAATTCATAAATTTCTCCTTTTCATTCTTTCATTCATTAAGTGAGTGGTCGTCATAATAACCGACCGCTGGCGAAGACACTTCCGAGTCAGAAACGGGGATCGGGACGCATCCCGATCCCCGACGCGATCACTTTGCCCAAGCCCATTCCTATCTGTTAAAGGGTGAGTTAGCTGACGGACCGTTGCCAGCCGTACAAACGTTTTGCTCGTTTCCAGAGAATATGCTGGTCTTGGTTTGTCCCAGGCTTCCTCCGGCATTGAAAGCAAGCATTCCGCAAGCGACAAACGACGCCGGCGTATAGTTGTTATCGGAAATGGTGTTGTTCGTCACCTTCCCGTGCGCGCCAAACCCGATCTGGACGCCATTCTGCGCCGCATCACCCGAACCCACCGGGCCGCGGCCCGTCACCGTGTTGTTAGTTATGGTCACAGCAGTACCCGCCTCGTTAGCAGTGATGCCGTTCTTGCCGTACTTGTCGACAGTGTTGCCGTCTATGACGACGTTCGCATTGAGGTTCGGTCCCCCGTTTCCGCTTTGCACAAAGATCCCCAGGAAACCCTGACACCCAGGCATCGCGGGATTGAAGATGTTCGTCACATGGGTGTTCGAGATCGCGCCTGAACCGGCACGATAGAAGATGCCGACATACGTGGGCGCGCAACCGCTAGGCGCCGCCGTACTCCCGTCCACGGTCAGATCCTCCACCGTTATACCCGTAGCGCCATCGACCAGAACGATCGCGGCAATGGGCGCGCCGGAGAAAAGGCTGGAGCTATTCGCAGTAACGATGGACGGCTGGATGATGGTCGACCCTGCCCCCGCGCCCGTAATCGTCACATCGGATCTCGTCACGGTCACTTGTTCATTGTAAGTGCCGGCCGCCACGTTGATAGTAGAGCAAGCGACATCGTTGACTGCCGATTGAATCGTTGGATGGCTGACACTTGGGACAGAACAGCCGGCGAGAGCTGCTTTTGTGGTGCTTCCGCTCCCGCTGAGACCTACAAAACCTAAGACTAGAGCGAAGGTCATGGACGAAAGGACGGCAAGTTTTCTGAAATTCATAGATTTCTCCTTATTCGTTAAGTGGGTGGTCGGAATGAGAACCGACCGGTTTCCTGGCGAAGACACTTCAACGCCGAGCTTTAAAACTAAGGATTTTTCCGCGGGTGTCTTTCGGGAAGCGGTAAGCGGGCAAGAGAAAACGACTTGGGGGCTTAGAGCTTCTAACACCACACGCACCGTCGAGTGTCCGCACCCAACCGCCGGTGGATACTACATTTACGAGAGCTTGTACTAGATCGTGCGTACTCTATCCAGTTAGGTTGACTCTGTCAACGCAGCAGCAGCGGCACCGCGACTGGACAAAAGCGATTCCCGCCGCGCTACTACTCTTAAGCCATGGGGAAGAGTCCGAATCACTCGGTGGCGTAAATCCTGGCGAGCTCTCGCTTGAGAAGTTTTCCGGTTGGGCCTTTGGGAATTTCAGCGACGATGCGAATTGACTTGGGACATTTATAATCCGCCACTCGTTCGGTGCAATAGCTGATCAGTTCCGCTTCACTTACCTTCAATCCATCTTTCAGCACGATAAACGCCGCGACCTCTTCGCCGTATAGATCGTCAGGAACACCGATCGTCGCTGCAGCGGCGACGGCCGGATGCTGATACAGCACTTCGTCGATCTCGCGCGGATAGATGTTCTCGCCGCCGCGAATGATCATGTCGCTCTTGCGATCGACGATGTAGAAGAATCCATCCTTGTCGCGATAACCGACGTCGCCGGTGTGAAACCAACCATTCCGGAATGCTGTCTCGGT
>DATGVD010000233.1:0-7460 GCA_035300785.1 Pyrinomonadaceae bacterium
GGCCGGGTCGCGCCCCATCATCTGAAACTCAAGATGGAATGGGGCACGCATTCGGAAACACCAACGGAGGTTACCCAGCGGCTAGAAGCCGAAATCCTGGCCGCGGCGATCGATCACATCAACGACAGCCGCTATCGCACGATGGCTCCCGTGAAGATCGAAACTGAGGTCGACATCTTCACCAGTGGCATCTCCGTCGATCCTACGTATGGCGAGTTCGCAGAGGAACTCCAACAACGTGATCAGGAGCAGAAGCTGGGCAAGGCCGGGCCGGGCGCGCGCAAAGAAGCACCGTCCGAAGTAACGGTGAGTGCACGCGTCACGCTCCCCGAAGGCTCGCGCGAAGTCGAGTTGGGTTTCACTCAGGGCGGCAAACGTTTGAACGTCGGACGTGGCACAGACAACGATCTCTACTTGAATCATACGAGCGTGTCGAAAATTCATGCGGCGCTGAAGATGGACCCACAGGGCACGCTGCTGGTCGCCGACACGGGCTCGACCAACGGGACGCACATCAACGGTCAACGCATTCCCTATGGCGAAGCCCGCCCGATTACCGATGGCGACCTGGTCGCTTTCGGCGACGTCGAGGTTCGCTTCCGCAAGCTGAATTCCTGACATGGCGCTCGCACTCTTTCTTTTTCAAACTGCGTCTCCGACTCCGTCGCCCGCCAGCACGCCGGAGAAGTTTCCCGCCTGGCTGACGTTGATTTACGTTTCCGGTCTGGCGGTCGTCGCGCTGCTTCTGGTGGCTTCCATCCTTCGCAACCGCCCGTGGCGGTCGGCGGCCACGGTCGCAACTGCGCCGGGGAATCTGCCCAGGGAAGTGCGCAAGCGTCTGGGCGCGACTACGACGAATCGCGGCCTGCGCGCCTGGCGTTGGCTGTTCGTGATCGCGGCCATCTTCGTCTTCGGCTTCCACGTTTATTGGGCGCGCTACGCCGCAGAGCAAAACCAGAAGTTTCAGGAGCTGAGCTACAAAGACCTGCGCAACCGGCGGCTTTCGGAATCGACCTTGCGCGGTTGGATTTACGATCGCAAAGGCCGGCCGCTGGCCTTCTACAAGAAAGATTCAGAAGGCAACATCATGCGCGCGTATCCGATGGACTCGGCACTGGCGCACATCTTTGGGACGGATCGCGGCGAGCCAGGGCTGGAACGGGCGTTGTTCGGAACGGAGAGCGGCGCCGTGCCGGAAGTGTGGCAGATCATTCGCGGCCAGACCGTCCAACAGAAACTCAACAAAGATTACACCCTGACGATCGATCTTGATCTGCAACAGGCCGTCGTCGATCAGCTCAAGGGCAACCACGGCGCCGTGGTGATGTTCAATCCACAAACCGGCGACGTCCTGGCGATGTACAGCAATCCGTCTTACAGCCTGAAGGACGTTTCTGACGCGGCCGCGTGGATCAGGTTAGAGGGTGACAAAAAAGAGAAGCCGCTCTTGAATCGCGCGCTGAACGAATACTACGTCCCCGGCTCGACGTTCAAGACGGTGATGATGTACACCGCGTTTCGCAACGGGATGCAGAACATTCGTTTTACAACCAGCGGCGGGTTTTCGCCGGAAGGCTGCGGCCGAACGATTACCGATGATAACGGCGCTTGCGAAGCCTGCGGCAACATTGGGATTGACGCTGCTTACCAGCACTCCAGCAACATCTATTTTTCCTACCTGGGAACGCAATTGGGCGGCGAAAGGATTCGCGATACCGCCAAACTTCTGGGCCTGGGTGCTTATGACAGTCTCAGCGGCGAAGGCCAGGGCCGGCGGGCGCCGGAAATCTGGAATGCGAGCACCAACGCCATCAAGAATGCGATCGCGCCTACGGAATCGTGGCTCAAGGCCGGCAAGCATTCCACGCGCTGCGAGCTGATGTATGAAGGTTACGGCCAGGGATACGCTTCGCAAATGACGCCATTCCAAATGGCCCTGATCATTTCGGCGGCGGCCAATCTCGAAGGCAGGTTGATGAAGCCGAAGATTGAACTCGATCGGCCGCCGGAAGCTCTCAATCAGGTGCTGAGTTCGCAACAGGCTCTCACCATACGCGGAATTATGAACCTCGTAACCGAAGGAGGAACCGGCACCGGAGCGATGGCGCCGGTAAGAGCCGCCGGCATCCGCAGTGGCGGCAAGACCGGCACAGCGCAGAAGGCTGTGCCGATTATCGATCCGAAAACGGGCCAACCAAAGACGCGTCTGGTCCTGGAACACGACTCGAAGGGCAACATCATCGGCCAGCATCAGGAAACCATTTTCGCTGACAAGCCGCGGAGCGACGCGTGGTATCTGAGTTTTGCGCCGCTCGAGAAGCCAACGATCGCCATGGCCGTATTGCTGGAAGGACCGGGCCCCGGCATAAGTTTTTACGGCGGCAAGAACGCCGCACCGATCGCGGCCCAGCTGATTCTGAAGGCGAATGCGCTTGGTTACGTCGGCGCCGCGAATAATCAGCACGTCCAGAAAACTGGCAGTCAGCAAAATCGGAGACGCCCACAATGAACGGCGACAATGATGCTCGATCTGCGGCTCGGCCGCCTGATGTGCGGAAGGTCTCTGACCTTCCGCGGGGCGAGTTCATTTTTTCAAGGGGCTATGCCCCGAATGATCGCGAGCACTGCTTGCTTTGCGATTAGCTGGGGCGCAGCCCGAACAAATATTTTGTTAGTGAGCCGGAAGGTCACAGACCTTCCGCACATCGGACGGCAGAGCCGTGAAGACTAAATGAGAAACCGCTTATCGTCACATTTGCTTCTGCTGTTCGCGCTGGTGGTGCTCGAAGCCGTCGGCTACTTCGCAATTCACCGCGCGGCGTTGATTCGCGGTTACGATGCTTCATGGATTGGCGCGCTGCGCGATCTGGCGATGTACTTTCCCATCATCGTGGTCGCGTTTTGGATCTCTGCGGTAAAGAAGTTCAAAGGCAACTGGGTCCTCTTCACGACAGCTATCTTGCTGTTTTCCATCGGTCTGCTGATTCAATACCGGCTCTACAGCGACCCCGAATACAACGCGAGGAACAAAGCCGCGGCGCGCCAGGAAAAGACTGATGCGTTGCGCCTGCGCTACATCAACGAAACCTATGACACGGCCAAGCGCCAGATGATGGGTCTGTCGCCGGCGCCGCCAACGGGCACAGAAGCCGAAGTCCCGGTAAAGGAATCCAGCTACACGATCTGGAATGCGCTCACCGCAAGTTACACCTGGATTCCGATTTTCTCGCTGGTTGCGTTTGCGCTCGCTTATTCGTTTTGCATCAATGATCGCTTCCTGTCGTGGATACAGCGCAACAGCTTCATGATTGTGCTGCTTACCCTGATTCCGCTTGCCGGGGCAATCATCTACTCGAGCGCGGGCAAGGCAGCCGGTAACACGACGCCCTGGGAGCCTTCAAAGATTCCGTTTCTGCTAGGTTTCGCCGGAATTCTGACGGCACGTTACAAAGACCTGGCGCGCACTTATTGGGGCATTCCGCGCGCGCGCGACATCGTGCCGCTGGTCGTGATGGCCCTGATCCCATTCATTCCGTTTTTTGCGTTGAAAGATTTTGGCCAGATGCTGATCTTCAGCGGCGCCTACGCCACGCTGTATCTGGTCGCGGTGCGTCGTTGGCCGCAACTACTGCTCTTCGTCGGTTCGGTGATGCTGGTCATCGGCATCCTGGTAATGGGCGCGCTGCCGCGCGACATACAGGAAAAGGTTCCGCTGCTGCCGACCATCGCGCGACCGATTCAGCACGCGCTGCCGGCGCGGATTCAGCAGCGGTTTCATCTCTGGCTGGACGGATTCGATCCGCCGTCACCAGACGTGACGTGGTGGAAGAAAGACTATGACGATGCTCTGGCTAAGGACCCGCGCATGAAGGAACTCGCCGATCAAAGCGAAGCGATGAAGAAGAGTGTCAACACCGACATCTGGTTCGACAAACTCGCCTTTCAACCGGCGCAGGCCGTCTTTGGCATCGCTTCGGGAAAGACAACCGGCCGTGGTCTGGGGCTCGGTTTTCCCGAAGTAATTCCGATTGCCGACTCGGATTATGTCTATGCTGCGCTGGCCGAAGAATTGGGGCTGGCGGGCGGCGCCGTCGTGGTGCTGGCGATAGTTATTTTCATTATCGCGGGTATTCGCACTTCGATCGAGGCGCGTGATATGTTTACGAAGTTATGCGCGGCGGGTTTGACGGCGTTCATGGGCGTGCAGGCTCTGGTCAACATCGGAGGCATTACGCGAGCGTTGCCGATGACGGGAATCACGCTCCCCTTTGTCAGTCACGGAGGGTTTAGCTTGATTACCAGCTTTGCCATGTTGGGAATGTTGATGGCCTTTTCGCATCGCAACGCGCAGGACGCGCGCGGCGCCGCCCGCGCCCGCCCAAAGACCCGCGAACTCTTCGGTCCGGAGGCCGTTCAATGAGCACACCCACTCCTGCCGGCAAGATTTCAGTCGCCTCAGTCAGCGATCGCGGATTGAATCCGAAGCGGCCGCTAAACGAGGATTCGTTTCTGGCTGACGCCGCGCGCGGAATCTTCGTCGTCGCCGATGGCGTCGGCGGAGCAGAGGCCGGCGAGGTCGCCTCAGCAGCGGCCATAGACATTCTCAACCAGGCTTTTCACGAAAAGCTGGCTGCCGGCGAAGACGCCGAGGACCTGATGGAGTTGGCCATCCAGCGCGCCAACAACTCGATCCATCAGTTGGCCGTAGAGAACCCGCGGCTCTCGTCCATGGCAACGACGGTGGTCGCGCTGCATCTCGATGGCCCCACGGCGACGTTCGGCCATGTCGGCGATTCGCGTCTGTATCGCCTGACCCCCGACGCCAAACTCGCTCGCGAAACCGCGGACCATTCAGTCGTCGAAGAAGAGGTGCGGGCGGGCCGCATGACGGCCGAACAGGCCGCTAATCATCCCAGCAAGAATGTGATCAGCCGCGCGCTCGGCGCCGAAGCTGCGGTCGAAGTTGACATGAAGACGACCGAGGTCGAAGACGGCAGCACCTTCCTGCTGTGCACGGACGGCATCACCCGACACATTCCCGACGACGAACTGCGCGAGTTGATGATGAGCGGCCGCAGCGCGGAGGCGATTTGCGCCGAGATGAAGCAGCGCTGCTTTCAACGCGGCGCGGAAGACAATCTCACCGCGATCATCGTCCAGGTCGGCACGCCAAAGTTTGCCGCGCCGGCGAGCGACGACGAACGAACGGTGGATGCCCGGCTGGAACCAGTTCCGATCGCGCCCGCCGCGTCTGAGGCGCGCTTGACCCCGCCTTCTCGCGTCGCTTTCCCTGACCCGGCAACGCCAGCAGCAAGTGCGAAAGCATCGACCAGCGGAGCTAAGAGTTCACCCCGGCGCGGACGACCCGTCCTTCGCTTCTTTATTTTCTTACTACTTATCGCAGCGGCCGGCGGTGGGTTTTATGGCGGCATCCGTTATCAGAAGTCGCTCGCGAGTGAGAGCGCGGCCCGGCCGCAGCCAAGTCCCGACGATCGCGCGGCGGTATTTGAGAAGAAACGGGCGTCCGTAGATGCAGACCCACAAAAGTGGATCGCCCAGAGCCTGGTTATTGGTACCAAACCGCTCGAGTCAAAGGATCCGGAATTCCTGTACCTCTACGGGCGGGCGTTGATGCACGCCGGCAATCATCGCGAAGCCATACAGGCGTTCGATCTGGCGCTCGTGAATCTTCGCCCTGAATCGAAAACGCAAATTCCGCTGGATGCGGAAGTGAAACTGGCGGCTGCGGCCGCGGCCTTGAAGTCAAAGCCGCAGGCGCCGTCGCAGGAGGCGGCGATGGCCGAACAGAAAGCAATGCGGACGCTTGACGAGCTGCTGGGCCTGAAAACCGAAGCCGCGCCGAAGTAATTGTGGCAGTCATGACCGAGCTGAAACTTTTGCAATGCAGGCTCGATGGTCGCTACGACATTGAAGACTGCCTCGGTCGCGGCAGCTACGCCGAGATTTATGTCGCGCGTGACCGCGCCGCTACTGATGAGCGTTTTCGCACGGTAGTAGTCAAAGCTCTCAACGTCCTGCTCCAGGGCGATCAGGATCCCGAACTCGAGCGCACTCTGATTCAGAACTTTCAGAACGAAGCGACTGCGCTGGATCGCGTGCGTCATCCGAACATCATCAGCCGTTTGGGACACGGCACGGCAATCGATCTCACCAGCACCGCCTTTCATTACATCGTGCTTGAATACCTGAGCGGCGGCGACCTGTCAGCGCTGTCACGGCGCGAGCCGCTGGGATTGGACCGCGTGCTTTTCTACCTTCAGCAAATCTGCGCCGGGCTCGCGCATGCGCATGAATGCGGCGTGATTCATCGCGACATCAAGCCCCAGAACCTTCTGCTCACCGCGGATCATCAGACCGTCAAGATCGCCGATTTTGGCGTGGCGAAACTCGGAGCCGCCGACGGCGCGATCACCCGCGTCGGCACAAACATCTATGCCGCGCCCGAGCATAATCCGCTGATGCAAACCGCGCCGCTTGATACTGGTTCACTGCCCGGCGCCGAACCACATTTGACGCCGGCAGCCGACATTTACTCGCTGGCCAAGACGGCTTACACGTTAATCAGTGGCGCGCCGCCCCGGCGTTTCGCGCAGCATGCGATTACCGAATTTCCCGAGCCGATCGCAAGCAAGTCGTGGGCAGCTTCGCTTTTGCGTGTGCTCGAACGCGCGACCCAGGCGCGCGCCGGTGACCGTTATCAAACCGTGCAGGACTTCTGGGACGAGTTCAGCGACGCGGCGCTGCCGCCAACCCAGCCGTTGGGTTTCGCGCAGCCGCGCATGCGTCCGATCTCTGATCTGAGTCTCGAGACTGATGTGCTCACCGAAGCCGCGCCGCCGAAACCGCGCTTTGAAACGTCGCGCGAGCTTCAGCATCAACAGGTCGCGGGTAACGGTGCTCCGAGGCCGCGGCTCGTCGTTCCCATCAACGGAGCCGCGGCGGCGATCCAAACGCAGGATTACGCGAAGCTGCAACAGCCTGGGCGCGTCACGGTTTCCGTTCCGCGCAGCGCGCCTGCGGCCGCTTCGATTCGAACCGTAGCCGCACCCGCAAAGCCAAACAGCCGCGCCCGGGCATTCATCACCAGCGTCATTCTTGTGTTAGCTTTTGCCGGATTACTGGCCGCAACTGGAGCGTATGTGCGCTCGCGCCTCAGTGGACAGGGCGCGCAGACGACTACGACTGCGCCAACGTCCATCGTCGGACGTGAAGCTTTGACCACAACTGATCTAAACTTGCGGAGCGACCCGAGCACGGACAACGATCCGGTGGGGCTGGCGGAGTCGGGCTCGCACGTGCGGGTGCTGAGTGTGAATAGCAACTGGTGCGAAGTTCTGGTTACTCAACACGGCCGAACTAAAAACGACCCGGGTTCGGCGGACCAGGGCTGGGTGAATAAGAAGTATTTGAAGTTTGATTAGAGTTTACAGTTCAACCTT
>DATGVD010000234.1:0-2012 GCA_035300785.1 Pyrinomonadaceae bacterium
TACAGCGTCCGTGTTCCTTTGGGTAAGAAGAATCAGCTGCTTTCGATTTTGAAGCGCGTTCCCGCAGATCGGCGCGACTCAGTTCGCGTGGTTGCGATTGCACCGGGAGAAGAACTGCAATCAGTGTCGAGCCGCACCGGAGTCAGCGTTGCTACGCTGCAAACATTGAACTCCGGGATCGATCTGAAAGCGACGAACAAGCTGGTAGTTCCGAACAGCAACACTCGATTGACCAACTGGCGTCGGGCAGCCGCGAATCCTACTGATACTAATGCGCCGAGTCTGACAACGGCGCGCGCGCGCAAAGGCGACACGATTGCGAAGATTGCCGCGGCTCGTAAACTTTCCGCCGACGAACTGGCGCGTCTGAATGGCATCGCCGCCGATGTCGAGTTGCGAGCCGGACAGGAGATTAAGTTGCCGGGCGCCGGAGGCAACACGCCACCCAAGTCGCGCCGGCGCTAAGACCCGGCTTTTATTGGCCGATTAAGTAAGTGATAGACGGTTGCTTCTGAGCGACCGATAAGAATATGGCGAGCGCGCTTCATTGTGAGGCGCGCTCTGTGTATTTAAGGTGGCACCGACTCTCGGGCCGAGATATTACGCAACCGAAAGGTTAGTTCATTTGAGCACAGACGAACCCTGCTGACCTGACTCCCATGCTCTTTCGCACCCAATCGGCCGCTGTCTATGGCATCGACGCGAACCTGGTTGACGTCGAAGTCGATCTAACTCCGGTGCGCAGCGAAACCGATCAGCCTGCTTCAGTAATCATCGTCGGTTTGCCTGATCTGGCCGTGCGTGAATCTCGCGAACGCATTCGCGCGGCCATCAACAACAGCGCATTCTTTTTTCCGTTTCACAAAACCACGATCAACCTGGCCCCGGCCGATGTGCGCAAAGAGGGCGCCAGTTTCGATTTGCCAATCGCCCTTGGCATTCTGGGCGCCAATGGTGACCTCGGCGACGCCCAACATCTGACGGACATCCTCGCTGTCGGGGAGCTTTCGCTGGACGGGCGCGTGCGGGCGGTGCGCGGGGCGTTGCCGATCGCTTTACGCGCCCGCCAATCGCAAACAAAACATTTGCTGCTGCCGGATGAAAATGCAAAGGAAGCCGCAGTCGTTGCCGAGGTGAA
Source organism: Pyrinomonadaceae bacterium (assembly GCA_035300785.1). GTDB lineage: Bacteria > Acidobacteriota > Blastocatellia > Pyrinomonadales > Pyrinomonadaceae > UBA11740. The sequence continues at coordinate 1,139 of DATGVD010000234.1, forward strand.
CGTTTATGGAGTCACCGATCTCAGAAACGCGGTAGAGCTAATCGCGGCGATTCGATCGGCAAATCCGCCTGAGCCGATCCGGGTCGACCCGGCGGAGATATTGATTCACGATGAGCGCTACGCCGTTGATTTTCGCGAAGTGCGCGGCCAGCAAGCCGCCAAGCGAGCGCTGGAAGTTGCCACTGCCGGCGGCCATAACATTCTGCTTATCGGTCCGCCAGGCTCCGGCAAGACGATGCTGGCGAAACGTCTGCCGACGATTTTGCCGCCGCTGGAATTCGAAGCGGCGCTCGAGTTGACGAAGATTCATTCCGTGGCCGGATTAACCGGGCGCGCGGGCCTGGTGACTGAGCGGCCATTTCGCTCGCCGCATCACACGATCAGCGACGCGGGCCTGATCGGCGGTGGCGCGATACCGCGTCCCGGCGAAGTCTCGCTCGCGCATCAGGGCGTCCTGTTTCTTGATGAGTTGCCGGAGTTCGATCGCAGCGTGCTCGAAGTTCTGCGCCAACCGCTCGAAGATCAGAAAGTCACGATCAGCCGCGCGGCGATGTCGCTCACGTTTCCGGCTTCGTTCATGCTGGCGGCGGCGATGAACCCCTGCCCATAGGGCTTCCGCCAGTAGCGCAAAACATTCCTTCCACCTGATAGTTTGCGACCACGATTCGCGGCGTTATCGTGTTCAATAATTTACGTTTCTGGTCGCGACTCAATAGATCGAATTGCCGAAATACCTTGAACTGTTGGGCCAATGTTTCAACGTCAATTTGCCGTGTGGGTTCTTCGCGGGTAAGTAGATCCGAGAAGACTTGTTTCTCCCTTTCGATCTCCGCGATCTTCTTATCGCGCTCGGTCCCGGTTATAACACCCTCGA
>DATGVD010000235.1:0-9787 GCA_035300785.1 Pyrinomonadaceae bacterium
GCCTCGCCGACAATCAGTAGAACCGCGTCCGAAATCTCCCGCGATATCGCGGCGAAAGCTTCGATCAGCTCAAGCTGGCCTTTGTTCGGCGTTAGGTGACCCACGATGCCGACTACGTTGTCCTTTTCAGTGAGCCCCAGCGCGCGGCGAATCTCTCGTCTGCTTTCGGAGTTCGGTTGAAAGTGTTCGAGGTCGACCGCGTTGTGAATGACCCTAATCGGAACGCGGCGAGAGAACCAGGGAATCAGGCTGCCGCGAAATTGTCGGGCGGCGGCGTGCGATACGGCCAAAATGGAATTGCGACGAGACGCGCAAGCAAAGAATCGAATTGCGATGCTCAGCGGGTGCCGCGGCAGAATGTCGTGCGCATGCCAGATTACCGGCGTTGCCAGTCCGAATGATGCTGCGGACATCACCAGGCCAGCGCGAATGCTGTTGGCGTGAATGATCTCCGGCTGCTCGTCGATAATTAGCGCGCGCGCGTTGCTAATCACTCGCGCAAACGACGCCAGGTATTGAAACAGCCTGCGCACGCTCAAGGTGAATCGCGCTTCGAGTTGGGCGAGGCCGATGGTCCTGACACCCAGGTCGCGAACCATTCCGATAAGTCGTCCTTCGGCCGGGCACACGACGACGGGCTCGATTCGGCTGCGGTCGAGCCGCGACAGAATCATCAGCAGCACTCGTTCGGCGCCGCTGACTTGCCCGGTGTGGTTGTAGTAGAGGACCTTCATGCAAAACGTTCAGATGGTTAGAATCTCGCGCTCGGCCTCTATCGGTATTCGCTTTGTCTCCGCGCTAATCCATCCTATTAAGAGCCAGGCCACGGGCGCGACTGAGTAAATCGTAAAAGTGAGGCCGAACATGCTGTTCAAAATCAAAGCCGGCATCAGGGCCGCTACGATGCGATTGATGTTGGCGTTGCGCGCGCTGGTCGCCGTGCGGCGCGCCGTGCGCAGCGAAAGCCAGGTCGCTCGTGAAAGAATCCAAACGAAGAGCAACACGCCGGGAATCCCGCAAGCCACCGCCAGTACCAGAATGAAACTATCGATGGGCGGCAAATCGGAACCCTGGCTGAAGCGCATTTCGCTCAGCGACCCCACGCCCAGACCCGCGCCCAGAGGCCGGTATGGAATCACTTGCGTAACCAGGATCTTCCAATTCTCCAGACGCACTTGCAGGCTTTCCTCTTCCGAAGGCTTCAGCGTGCCCCGCTGAGTGTGCGACAGAAGCGTGCTCACGGTTTCGTTGTCGCCCTTACTCCACATATCCGAGTCGGTCGGCGGCGAAACGAAAGCGACGATGAGCACCACCGGAAGCAGAAGCAATCCGATGCGCATGACCGCGCGGGGTAAGGTGGACGCGCCCAGCAGCACCAGCGTTGCTATGCCCAGCATTAATCCGAAAACCGCGGTGCGCTGACCGCTGAGCAGTACGGCGCACAAAGACGCCAGCCCGCATATCAGCCAACCGATCCGCGCTGAGAATTTGTTCGCGCCGGCAGCCAGGCCGAACGCCACAATCGCCCCAATCTCGGTATAACGTCCCCATTCTTCAGCGCTGCTGAAGGTCGCCACTGCGCGCCGCACGTGTCCTACAGCAATGGACGAGTAGAAGTCCGTGTTGTCGATCCAATATTGTTCGAAGGCCGGGTAACCAAAGATCATTTGATAAACGCCGTAGAGCGAAGCGACAATCCCCGCCAGCACCACCAACCGCAGCGCCGTGTGGATAAATTTCTCGCTCACCGACTGTCCGAAGTAGAACCAAACCAGGGGCACGAGCATGAACAGCGCGCCTGATAATCCAATCAGCAAACCGCCTTGCAGCGGATTGAACACTTCCAGCACGAAGATCAGACCCAGGACCGAAACGGAACCGGCCAGCGGCGTGGCGCGAAACATATTCAGTCGTTGACTGCGCAGCAGCATGACCAACGCCATAAGCGTCACCAGCGGCGTCAACAGATGGATTGGATCGTCTCCGGTGTAATCGACGATGAGGTACTGCGCGCGACGGATCAGGCCGCGCAGAGGCTCGAACGACATCATCGCTATCAGCGTGCTCTCCAGACTGACCAGCAGCGGCAGGGTCATGAGCCAAAGCAGAGCGGTGAGAATCCAGGCGCGAAGAGTTTGCCCACCACTAACGATGGCCCAGACTGTAAAGAGGCTGGCCGCCTGAATCGGGCCGAGCCACAAGAGCGTGGACTTTCGCGGTCTGGATACTTGTTCGTAAACGGTAGTGCTCACCCTCGATCTCCCCTGCACGAGGTGCAGATCACTTAATCAGCTTTCAGTGCCACGAGCGCTCAGCAAGCTAAAACCAAACAGCGATTTCAAACGCCCGAATGGAATGTCGCGGCGCTGCGGACGCAAGTAGGCCCAAAAACCCAGCCGCCGTCTGTGAATCAAAGCGACCAGGGCGACCACCAACATCACGCTGTAACCGATGAGCGAAGCGATCGCCGCGCCGGTGATGCCCTGACGCGGAAGCAAGATCACTAAAGCGATCGCCGTGACCACCGCGGCCGAAAATCGCGCGATCGTGCTCAGTCCCGGGTAACCGAACCCTCTCAACCCGCTGATCACAATCGAGCCGGGAGCCCAGACGGCCGCGGCAACCAAGAGCCAACGAAAAGCTCCCGTCGCCGGTACAAAGCTTGCGCCGTAAAGCAACTTAAGGATTAACGGAGCGGCCAGCCAGCACGGGATCAACAGCAAAATATGTAAATAGATTGTAAGCCGCAGACTGCGCCCCAGTAACGATTCGGATTTGTCGCCTGCCTGCGACGCGGCCACTTCGGGCATCAACGCGTCAGCGAGCGCGTCTGCCGCGAGCGTCGTCATCTCTGAAAGCCGCACCGCAATCACGTAAAGCCCGATCGCCGCGCTTGGCGCCATCGCGCCCAGCATCAATTGATCCAAACGCAGGGTCGTGAAGTCGGCCACTCCTCCGGGATAGTCGCGCACTCCGTAGCGCATCGAGTTTTTGAACTCAATCCAACTGGGTTCCCAGCGTGGACGCAGCTTGATCCAGACAGCTATAAGCGCGAGCAGCGTCGAACAGGTCTGTGCCAGAATCAGCGTGTAAGTAGCTGTGGATAAAGTCAGGCTACCCGCAAGCCACAGACCCGCAAAACCGATTGCCTGAATGACAAACGAGATCAGCCGCGCCGCCCCGGCCCAGCCAAATCGGCGGCTGCCTTCCAGCAACCCCCGCATCAAATTGAGAAACAGTGCCGCCGGAATGTTCACCTGATAGATGCGCAACAGCATGATCACGCGCGGACTGCGTTCGCCAACCAGATGCGGCACGATCAGGTAAGCCAGGCCGATACTGATAACGCTGACGGCTATCGTGTAAATGACGGCGTTTGTGAAGAGCGGCGAGGCGCGCTGCGGCTCCCTGGCCATCCAGTACCGGTACGCCGCGGGCAGTCCGAGGCCGGCGAACATCGCCACTACCGGCGGCCAGAGAACGACGACCAGCAGATCGCCACGCCCTGCCGGTCCCAGGGCCCGCGCCCCGATCAGGCTCGAGACCACCGTGGACAGGATGATCGTAACGTCGGTAATGATGATCAGTCTTGCGTTGCGGGCAATCACTAGTTACTCGATTCCGAAAACATAGAACTGGCGACCGAATGCTCAGCTTGCGCCGCGCGCCAGGACGATGGCGGGTATGGTGCGAAGCAGAATCGAAGCATCGAGTCCCAGCGACCAACGGTCGATGTATTCGAGATCCAGTTGCATCCACTGTTCAAACGAAAGGTTGCTGCGACCGGAAACCTGCCACAGGCAAGTTATGCCGGGCTTCACACTAAAGCGCCGTTTCTGCCACGCCAATTCCATTCGCACCGCATCGCGCACCGACAGCGGGCGCGGGCCGACAATGCTCATGTCGCCGAGCAGCACGTTGACCAGTTGCGGCAACTCATCGACGCTGGTCTTGCGCAGCCAACGACCGGCGCGCGTGATCCGCGGATCGTTGCGGATCTGGAAAATCGGGCCGGCCTTTTCGTTCAGGTGCTCGAGTTCTTCCTGGCCTGCTTCGGCGTCGCGGCGCATCGTGCGGAATTTCAGCATGCGAAACCGGCGCTTGTTCAGACCAACGCGCTCCTGCACAAAAAGAATCGGGCCTTCTGAATCAAGTTTGATGGCAATTGCCGCCATTACGAGCAGGGGCGCAAAAACGAACAGCAGGATGATCGCGGAAACCAGATCAAAAATGCGCTTGGCTTCGGTGCGCCAACTGAACAACGGAGCGCTGTGCATCGAGACGATCGGCACGCCGTCAAAATCGATCGATTGCGATCGCGCCAGCTTTTGCGGGAAGAGATCGGACAACATGTGCGTCGTAATTCCCTGCTCTTCCAGCATCAAGACAACGGTTTCGATTTGCGTGTATTGAGATTTGATGGGCAGAGCGATCGCGACTTCGTCGATGACTTCGTTGGCCACGATGCGCGGCAGGTCTTCGATGGTGCCGAGCCATGGGGCGTCGCCGTTTTCCGATTGAGCAAGAGCGACGTCGGTATCGATGTAACCAAGCAGTTTGTATCCCAGGTCATGCCGCTGCTCCAGTTGGGCCGCAAATCGTCGCCCGCGCTCTCCGGCGCCGACGATTACGAGCGTTTTCACGTTGTGCCCGCGCGCGCGCAACCGGCGCAAATTGAGTCGCAGGGCGATGCGCATCGCGGCGATCAGCGCCAGGCTGAACGCGCCGAAGATCGCCACGGTCCCAGCATTGATGGTCGGCCATCCGCCGAGATTCGCCGCTACCAGCAACGCTACCGAGGCGATTAGAACCGCGCGCGCCACTTCTTTCAGTTCGTTGCGGAGCGGGCTTAAACGATGCGAAACGTACAAAGGCTGCGCGGCAAAAGCAGCGTGCCAGGAAATAATCAGCAAGACTCCGAGAATGGCGTTCGTGACTTTGATTCGTTGAGAGAGATAGTCGACGACAAAGCCGGGATTATCCGCCGGCGAATAACGAAGCACGATCGCCGCGCTGAGCGCGACCAGCAGGAGCGAGAGGTCGCTCAGCTTGAGGAAGAAATTCGAAAGTGATCCAGTACGCGCAGTCATCAGATATTCTTCGCGGCGGCGGGTCCCTATAATTTCGGCGCGATAAACGCGGCCACACTGGCCAATCTCATGAACCGCTCGATCTTGGTTATCTTGTCGCGCGGCACAAAGACCATATCGCCCGGCTGTAGCGTCAGATCGTTTTCGAGATCGGAAGTCCGCCGAACGCTCTTGAGATTCAGGAGCTTAACTTCGGCGAGATCGGAGTTAAGCTTGCGAAAGACGACCACCTGCGAAGCCCTGGCGCTTTCCTTCAGGCCGCCCGCCAGCATGATTGCCTGGATCGCGGTTACGCGTTCGCGCATCTCGATCTTGCCGGGAGCCGTCACCTCGCCCGCGACGACGAAGTAAGGCTTTTGAAATTCTTTCAGAATCACGGTGGCGACCGGATCCTGCAGACGCGCGCTCGCCTTTCTCAAAATTGCCAGGCGCGTTTGCTCGACCGTCATGCCCGCGACCTTGATGTCGCCCCCAATCTCCAGCGAAACGTATCCGTCCGGCTGCACCGTTACTGTCTGATTGAACTCAGGCGAGTAGCGAAACTGCACTTCGAGCACGTCGCCCGGTTGCAGGCGATAGCGCTCTTCGGTAACGGTTGTCAGCCGCGGAGGTCTCTGCTGCTGCGCGCTGGCCGCCGTGGCGCCGGCGAGAATGAAGATCGCAAGGATCGAAATCAAAACAGGTTTCACTTCGGCACTCTCCTTAACGTTTACTCCCCTCTCTTTGGGAGAGGGATTTCTTAGAGTCTTCGATAAAGCCACTCGGGCACTGGATAGCGCCGTTTGTTCAAGACAAAGCCGAGGAATTTCCCGCCGGCCTGCTCGATCGTTCGTTGCGCATTCAAAATCTCGTCACGGCGCGTCTGGCCGGCGGCGACTACGACCGCAACGCCGTCCACGCTGGAACCGAGCACGGCCGCTTCAGACGAAAGCTTGAGCGAACGGCAATCGATCAGGATGTTGTCGAAGCTGACTCGCAGGGCGTCAACCGAATTCAATCCGGTGTCGATCTCTTCGCCCTGTTTGGCAATGCGCATCAGATACGATCTCTTCGGCAGGGCCTGAACATCTTCATCGCCGGCCGCTGCGGCGCCATTCTTTCGCGTCGCTTTCTTTGTCGCCGGCAACATCCAGAGGTTTTCGATGTTCGTCGGGTGACAGTTCCAGGGCATCTGCAAATAGTCTTCAACTCCGAGGCTCGCCAGGCGTTCGGCGCTCACAACCAAAGTGCGACGGCCGCTGTAGCGCGCCAGCTCAACTGCGAACAACTGGGTCACGTGGCTGACGCCCTCACCTACCGCAGCGGAGGTGAAAGCGATGGCCGCGCCTTCGCGCAGGCTTTGCGCGCCGTTCTGCAAACTTGCCAAAAGCAATTGCAGGTTGTGCGGCCGTTGGCGGTTGCGGCGCCCTCGCGCCGCTGGCATCCGGGTTTCAATAATTTCTGTTTGGGTCTGCACTGTGGTTGTCGAAAAACTCTCTTAAGCTTCCAATTGCTTTACCGGGGTGCCTTCGATTTCATTTGCCTTCGCGCGACGGCGGCCAATCATCTTGCGGCTGTTCGCCGGAACGGTAGCGAGCACCGGCGCTCCGGTCAGCGCCTCGAGCTGTCGCGGCGTGTGCACCGTGTCGTTCAGAAGCTCCGCGGAAAACACCCCTCCCAGAGTAAGCAGACCGGCGAGAAATACTCCCAACACAATGTTCATCGGGCGATTGGGCCCCGCGGGAAGCTGCGCGGCTACGGGCGCTTCGGCAACGGAAACGTTCGTAATCTTCTGCCGATCCAGTTCGTCGGCGATGCGCGCCTCTTCACGTTTCTTGGCGTAGAGCTGATAGTTGTCGGCGGCTTCTTTGACTTCGCGTTGCAGGTCGTCGTGCTTCGCCGTGTCGCCCTCTAGTTTCTTGAGTGAACCCTCGTACTGCTGTAACTGACCAGTAAGCGTGTCGCGTCGGGCCTGGGCTCCGGTTTGATCCAGCCTGGCGCGCGACAACTCTGTCTCCAGGGTCTGTCGCAAAGGATTCAGGTCCGTCGCCTCTTCAACCGCAGTTTTCTGCTCTGCCTTCGCCAGCGCATCTCTGGTCGTGCGAATTTGTTCATCGACCTCGCGCACAGTACGATCGTCGGGCCGAAACTTCGTGAGCAATTGGGTGCGCCGATTTTGCAGCTCGACCATCATGGTGTTCAGACGCTCGGCTGAGTATTGATTCGGCAGCGTGCGACTCTGCGTGGTCACGCGACGCGACGTTGAGGCCAGTTGCTGCTCGACGCGCTTGATGCGATTGGTCGCTTCGTTGTAAGCCGCCTCGCTCTCCAACAGCTTCGACTTTGCGTCGGCCGTCTTCTGCAAGGTCAAATCTTTTTGCTGACTGAGTACGACCAAATTGTTGTTCTGCTGAAAGTCGGCCAGCCGATTCTCGGCTTGCTTTAGCTGCGTCTCGTATTCGTCAGCCTTGTCTTTGAAAAAGTCAGAGGCGCCGGTTGGATGATGCAGCTTCAAATGCTTTTCGAAATACAGATCGCCAAGCTTTTTTAGGACCGCCGCCGCCAGTTCCGGCGAATTGGTTGAGTAGCTGACGGAAATGATGTTTGCCTTTTTCACCGGCGCGATGCCCAGGTCTTTCGCCAGACGCGCCGCTGCCGTTTCGACGCGAACCGCTTCGGGAGCCGGTTGGCCGAACCAACCGGTCTCAAACTTCGCCAGGCCGCATTCGCTCACGACTTGCGTCAGCAGGTCGCGGCTGGTCAGCAACTCAATCTCGGAATTGATCTGGCTTTCACTGACTTCGCTTTCAACTGGGGGAGCGCCGGCCGTGGCTTCGGGTGTGATCGCGACATCGACCCTCTGGTTCTTTACCAGAATCTTCATGCGCGACTCGTACTTGTTCGGGAGCAGAAGAGTGACGACGGCCGTGCCCAGCACCACCGTGAGAAAAGTCAGCAGGACGAGAGCTTTACGGCGAAACATCGCGCCGGCTCCGTCGCGCAGACTTATCGAATTACTGCCGAACCCTGTCGTCAGCTCGCCCTTCATAACTCAACTTTCCGAAGGGTTTAAAGGCTGAATCGGCGGGAAATTCCAACGAATTAGCACCGGTCGGCGCAGTGGATTCAGGTCACGGAATATCCTTGAGCGCCCATAGGCCCAGACACTTATCGGCGTATACATTTCCCGAATGAACGCATTTCTCATCAATCAGCCTCGCCGGTTCGGGAAAGGTGAACGGAGGTAGTTGCATATTGAGCTGGCGCCATGCGCCCGTGGGGATGTCATGGCTCTCTGGAAAACGAGTGAAGGTCGTCGCGAGAAGGTAGGTTGAGCCACTTTTCTTGAAATTTGCGAGCGTCGCAAAAATATCTTTGAAAGAGAAATGCACCAGGCTATCGCGACAGAGAATCACGTCCACCTGAGGCAAACTGTCTTTCGTCATATCAAGGTTAAGGAAGATCCGGCGATCGCTCCCGTACAAACGCTGATTCTCGGCCACAAGTTCCGCCACCACATCCACTCCTACGTAGTGCGCCAAATTCAGCTTAACCTCTTTCATCCAATTGAAGTCCCCGCAGCCGGCATCCAGCAGGGACTTCGCGTTGATGTCGTTTAAGAGTAAAACAAGATCTTCTTTGAAAGCTGCCGCCCGCGCCAACGTCGAGCCAGGCCCAGAGACTGATTCGCCATTTCCCCATCCTCCGCGGCGATAAATCTCCGAGAAAATACGCTGAGAAACCTTATTCTCGACCCCGTGACCTTCGCTTCTCGCAGCGCGGTGAGGTCGAGTAATGCGACCGAGAAGGCGGTGAATTGGCCGTAGAGCACCGTGTTTGATCGCCGCGTATCGGTTGACCATCCGCCAGCTGCGAGAGTTCTTCATCGTCTCGAGCTGAACTTCTTTCGCCGCCAGCGCTTGCCTTGCCCGATCGCGGTCGCTCAACCGGGATGCCAACTGGCGCAGGTACAAAGCCGTCGCGCGCTGCTCAGCGAAGCTATCATCATTCCGGGTGTGACGATACTCATCCAAAACCTCCGTGTAGAGAGAGAGCAGTTCATCCAGAGTCGCTTCGAATCCGGCAGTTGCCCGGATATGTTTCGAGACCTTTGCTGCGTCTTCCGGATGATAGCGACTCAGCTCACGCGAAATCACATTAACGCTAATCGTTTCGCGCAAAGCGCGAATGCCAAAGTTGAGAGGCCGCAACTGCTGCACGTTGCCGGTCGTAACCATGGGTCCGGTGCCGACTGCATCGCAGACGATGACAGCCGCGCCAACAGCGAGCGCTTCCAGTGCGGCTCGCCCTTTCGCAAAAACAATGTCGTACTCTCCGAGCAACGCTTCCGGCCTGGCGCAGACCTTTCCAACTCCCCCGCCCAACACATCTAGACGAATGCCCGCGCGATCACAGGCGTCGCGAACTGGCCCGGTGTAGTTGTATTCGGTGGCCTGGTTGCTGAAAATCAAAGCGCGCTGCGCACGCCTCGGGAGCGGCGCTCGGGGCTTGAACCGTTCGAGGTCCACAAAGTTCAGGATGACGCGAATTTGATCCTCCGCTATCCTGTGCTCAAGAACGAGCCGATCGCGACAAGCATGATCTACTGCGACGTAACGCAAAATTCGAGGAAATAGCGGAGCCGCCTCTTCCCACGGTATGGAACCGTGGCAAACATATATCGCCGGCGTCTCGGGACACCGCAGCAGTGCCGTCAT
>DATGVD010000236.1:0-3478 GCA_035300785.1 Pyrinomonadaceae bacterium
CGCAAGAACCCATCCTGCAAGCCGCCATCGACTGGAATTATGTGCCCAGTGGTCTTCGATAGTCGTGGCGAAACGAACAGGAAGATTGCCTCAGCCTGATCCTCGGGTTCGATCGGCGTTTGCGTAAGTGAGCGCTTCGCGTAGAACGCCGCGAGTTTGTCGCGCAACTCGTCAGTCGATTCGTCTTCACTGAAGGGTATTTCATATTTCGCCAGCGAAGCGATCACCCGATCGCGTGGAAACATGGTGCTTCCTTTGACAACTGTCGCCGGCGCCACGGCGTTCACCCGAATCAGCGGCGCCATCTCTACGGCCAGCTCGCGCACGAGATGATTGGCAGCGGCTTTGCTGGTGTCGTATGCCAGGCTACCTTTCTTTGCTACCACCGCGTTGGCGCTCGTGGTGACGACGATGTTGCCTGGCAAGCCCTGCTGCTGAAAGATCTTGTTCGCTTCATCCGCTACGATGTAAGCGCCTGTGACGTTGATACTGAAAGTACGCGCCCACAGACTGTCCTCGATGTGTCCGGTCTTGTCCGGTGGAACAAAGACGCCTGCGGTTATGACCACGGCATCGATGCCACCGTAAGCGAGCATCACGTCACTGAACATCCGGGCCACACTCTCGCGGTTAGTGATGTCACACGATAATCCGATGGCCGGGCCGCAGTTACTGATGCCAGTGCCGGCGGCGCCAATGCCTTCGCCGTACTTGTCGATGATCTCCTGCGCAGTTTGTTTGACGGCTCCCTCGTCGAGATCGACGCAGACGATGTGCGCGCCATCCCTGGCCAGACGATGGGCGGTGGCTTTGCCGATGCCTGCGCCCGCACCAATAACCACGACTACTTGCCGGTCGAGCTCTTTCTCTGGAGGTTGTCGCCGCAGCTTCGCCTCTTCCAGCGACCAGTACTCGATGTCGAAAGCCTCCTGCTGATCCATGGCCTCGTATCTATCGATTGCCTCCGCACCACGCATCACTTCGATGGCGCAGTTATAGAACTCGGCCGTCACCCGCGACTCGCTCTTGTTTTTTCCCCAGGCGATCATTCCCAATCCTGGAATCAATACCACGGTAGGATTCGGATCGCGCATCGGAGGTGAGTTTGGGCGCTTACATTTCTTATAGTAGCTTTCATAGTCCTTGCGATATCGCACTAAACCATCGGCCAGCGACGTTTTCAGGGCTTCGATGTCGCCACTCTTTGGATCCCAATCAGCAAACAGTGGTTTGATCTTCGTCCGCAAGAAGTGATCAGGGCAAGAGGTCCCCAGCCCAGAGAGGCGCGCTCCATCGATGCTGTTGACAAAACCCAGCATCTTCTGGTCATCCTGCACCGTGCCCACGAATCGTTTGTAAACTGAGATCTGTCCGCGCAACCAGGGAATGATTTCGGCTTGCAGGCGCTGGCGATCAGTCTCAGGCAATCCCTCATGCTTCTGACCACCGAAGGTCTTCTCACCGCGGTCATGCGCTTCGATGTAGCGCGCGGCACGATCGATGATCTCCAACGCGGTTTCATAACAGGTCTTGTCATCATCATTCCACGAACTCATTCCGTGATGCCCGAGAAGAATGCCCCTGGCTTCCGGGTTCTCTTTAATCAACTCTTCGATCTTCAGACCGATGTCGAAGCCCGGCCGTTGCCACGGGATGTAGATCACTTCGTCACCGTAAATTTCCTTGCACAGTTTTTCCTGGTTAACAGAGGCGGCGATCGCAATAACCGCGTTCGGGTGCAGGTGGTCAACGTACTTGTAGGGAACGAGCGTGTGCAGCGGCGTATCAATCGAACAGGCGCGCGGGTTCAGGTTGAAGACACAATGGCTGTACATGGGATACATCGCTTCCTCGATTGGCGTTTTCGGTCCGCGTTCGGGACTGCTCAGATAGAGCGACTGCATCTTTCGCACTTTATCCAGGTAGAGGGACGCGAAGCCATCACGTTTCGCGGTCCGCAGATCGCCGCCAGAGCCTTTCAGCCAAAGTACCTCGACGAGTTCGCCGGTAAGCGGATCTGTCTCCATCAACTTCGATGAAGTGTTGCCGCCACCCGTATTTGTGAGCGTGAGATCCTCACCAAGTTTGTTGGAACGGTAAACGAGACGATCCACGCCCGTAAGTTTATTCGCGACCTCGTCCCGCCAGAGATACTTCACATAACCGAATCGTTCCCGCTTGCTCGTTTGCGTGCTCATCGAAAGTTTTCAGTGTCAATCTAACTGACGGCGTAAGAACAGACGTAACAACGAGTATCAGAATAGCAGCTTGAGCATGTCATCCTTCCAACCGCTTAATGACTCTCTTATCAGTTCGCTCAACTGGATTGCGGTCATGCTCGTTAACGCCTCCACAATCTTGCCGTGCATCGCTGCACTTTCTATATAAGATTCATGATCACGTTTTGTTTTCATCACAAAGAAAGCGAACAAAGGCACGACTACCCGTTCAAGTGCTTCAGCCAGGTAACTGTTACCAGATAAACTCCAAATCTTTCTATGGAAGTCCAGGTCGCTTTCGTAAAACTGATCCAAATCGAGATCTGCCGCCGCCTGCTCCATCCTCCTAATCAGCAACCGCAATTCTTTAATGTCAGCCTCGGTAACGTTGTCCTTTGCCCACTCGATAGCCAGCGCTTCAAGCACGACGCGCAACTGGAAGATTTCCTGAATCTGCCGGGGCTCAAGCTTGGTGACGGTTGTGCCTTTGTAAGGAGTCTTTTGCACAAATCCCTGATGCTCAAGCCCGATGAGTGCCTCGCGCACAAGAGGGATTCCACTTCCCAGCTGTTGCGCCATCCGGCTTTCAACAATTTGATCGCCCGGCCCGATGGTCCCTGACCGAATCGCTTCTTTGATCGCCGCAACGACTTGGTCTTTCTTCGAGATGGGCTGAATCAGTTTAAACATTCTTGCTTGATTCTTGCTTGATTCTGCGCGTTACAGCAACGATTCAACGCTCAAACACAGCAGCAGAGGCCAGCTATAGGACCTGCGTTGTTGAGATTCTCAGGCGAAAACTCAGCCAGTAGTTAGGTCTCGCGCGGCACTATATCACCCTTTCCCGAAGTTGCAAGATCATAATATGATCGGCTGGTGAGAGCAAGAAATGCCGAGAAAATTACGGCGAAGGAGAATTAGATCCAACCTCGATTGATCAACGAGTAATGTTCTGAAACGGAGCTTTGATTCGCAGCGTCTCACCCGTATCTTCAAGCTCGAAAAGGCGCGCCCGTTCGACTCGACAAAGCCTTGCAGTTCCTCCCATCGCGGCTTGGTTGGATTGAAGATCGGAACTTTGACGGTGCGGCTCGCTCCCGGTCCATCAATTTCAATCGCGCCGGAGATATTTTCTCCCTTCGGCGCCCGGGCCCAATCGATAGACGATCGATTAGCGCAGCAGCGCCGTCGCCGACCAGAGCACGGGCGTCTGGCCGTGCAGGTCACCGGTGCGGCGCGCTCGATCAAAATAATATTTC
>DATGVD010000237.1:0-3435 GCA_035300785.1 Pyrinomonadaceae bacterium
CCCCTCACGGGGTGAAACCCGTTAACTCACGAAAGAAAGCAGACTGGTTGAATCATCCTTGCCCAGCTGCACCTTTGGAACTCAGCAACGGCATTGATTCGTCTTCGGGAGTCTCTGTTCCGCTCACCAACTCCGGAAACAATCCGCCTTCATCCAGACTCAACGCGCGCGCTGATTTGTCGATCGGTTCCAGTATCTCAATCTCTTCACCAGCAATCGCGCCGCGCTCTTTGAACTTTCGCGCCGTCACCAGCACGCGAGCTTCCAGCGATCCCACGCCCTTGTTGTAGGACTCGAGCGCGCGATCCAGGCCTTTGCCGATGTCGGCGAAATACTCGGTGAACTTTCGCAGACGGTCGTACAAGTCCTTGCCGAGCTTGCTCACTTCCTGAGCATTCGCGGCCATTTGCTCCTGCCGCCAACCGTACGAAACGGCTTTCAGCAAAGCAATCAATGTCGTCGGCGTCGCGATGATCACGCCCTGATTGACGCCGTCTTCGATTAGCTTCGGATCGTTTTCCAACGCCGCGCTGTAAAAGTTCTCGCCTGGCAGAAACAGCAGGACGAATTCAGGGGTTGGCTGCACCGTCTCCCAATAAGATTTCCTGCTCAACGCACCGATGTGTGCGCGAACCAGCCGCGCGTGATCTTTCAGCCGCTCACGCCGCACATCATCGTCCGTGGTTGTAATCGATTCGTAGAAGGCCTCGAACGGAACCTTTGCATCGACGACGATCGTTCGGCCGCCGGGCAGACGCACGATCAGATCGGGACGGATGCGTCCATCTTCGCCCGCGACGGTTTCCTGCTCAGTGAAATCACAATACTGAAGCATGCCGGCGAGTTCCACCACGCGGCGCAGTTGTATCTCGCCCCAGCGCCCGCGAATGTGGGGTGTGCGTAGGGCCTTGACGAGGTTTCCGGTTTCGGCTTGCAGTTGTGTCTGCGAAGTCGCGAGCGCCTTCACCTGTTCACGCAACTCGGCGTAGGCGCCGGCGCGCGTCTTTTCCATCTCGCCGATCTTGCCGTCAACTTTTTCCAGCGATTCCTTCAGCGGCTTAACGAGCTGGTCGATCGCTTGTTGTCTTTGCTCAAGATCGCCTTTGGCGGTGTGCTGAAACTTTTGCAGCGTGGCGTTCGCCAGTTCGAGAAAAGATTGATTGTTCGCGTTAAGGGCTTTCTGTGAGAGTTCAGCGAACCGTCCGGATAATTCGTCCGCGGCTTGGCTGAATGATTCCTGGCGCGCCTGGGCCGCGCGCCGCTCTGCGGCCAACTCTGCGTTTAGTTGCGAATTGTGATCGCGGGCGCGGTTATGTTCGGCCAGCGCTGCGTCGAAGCCTGTTTGCAGTTTTTGTAGCTCAGTCTCTTTGCCGGTCAAGCGCTCCTTTAGGGTTGCCAGCTCAGCCGCATTCGCAGCGCGAGCCTTCGTCCGTAACAAAAACCAACCGAGCACCGCGCCAATGGCGATTCCGATCAAAATCATCACGACTGGAATCAAACTGCCCATGTTTTCCAAGTGTATCAGAGTCTGTTGCGAACATGAAACAGCGTCGCAGAGACGGAAATTGTAAACTGTTGGCGCTAAAGCCCGGCTGATAAGGCCGCTGAAGCGGCCTATGTTCCTCTTGCTCGCGCTACCCGGCCGTGGAACGGCCGGTCTAAAACCCTGCGGGAAAGCCACGTGAACGCGGCTGAAAGAACCCGACACGGTTACCTGGAAGCCGCGTGAACGCGGCTAAAAGAACTCAGATCCCTACCGCCCAAAACACGCGATCATCCGCTCGTAAACTTTGCGGGTGACCCGCACGTCGTTCAGATTGTATTCGCGGATCTCGGCGAGCTTGCCGGCCTGATAGAGGTCAAATACTTTGCTGCCTTCAACTTCCGATGTCTTGCTCGATTCAAAGCCGAGCGCCCAGGCCACATCGTCGAGGCCCACGCGCTGGCGCCCGCCCAGCCACCAGCCACGCATCGTGTCGAAGACGCCGCGCACGTTGTATTCGCCGAGATTCACAAATGGTCTGGCCGCAATGTTGTGCACCAGACACCGCTGAAAGATGAACGGCAGATCGAATCCGATGATGTTGTGGCCGACAATTTCGTCGCATTCGACATCGAAATCGGTCATCAGGTTCAGAAAATCACGCAGGGCCTGGCCCTCTTCCTGCTCTTTGCCTTCGGCATCGATTCCGAAAACGTATTCGCTTTGAGCTTGCGCCAGGCCTTCAATTTCGCATCCCGGGACTTGACCAACATGGACGGCGATCGAAAGCACGCGCCCCGAAGTCGAGTTCAGGGAACCAAGTTGATAGACACGCTCTTCTTCGGCAGCGATGTCTTCCAGATAGCGCTGCTGTTGTTCGAGCCGCATGTAACCAAGCCGCAAATCTTTTTCCAGCTTTGGCCCGACGCGATCGCGAAAACCGGGCAGCGCCAGCGTCTCAATGTCCAACGTGAACGCGCGCGGCAAGACCGGCTCAGCGTTTTGATGCTCGCGATATTTCTCGATGGTGATGGGTTTGTATTCGGTGACGACAAACTGTGAACGATCCTGAAACGATTCGAGTTTGCCGGTGACGCCCCACAGGCCGGGCTTCAACTCTTCGCGACCTTCGAGCACTTCGGCCCAGACTTTCAGCGCCAGACTGCCCGTTGCGTTGCGCGCGCTGGCGTCGCGAAACGGCTTGCCCTGTTGCGTGCGGCGCTCGCGCACGGAAGTCACTGCAACGATCAGCCACACTTCTTCCGCGAATGGGAGTTCAGGGATGGGGATGTTGCCTTTCATTGTCTGCGCGAGGCGGTATTTAGTTCACCAGTTCGGTATCTGCTTCATCAAAGCCCGGCCGGATAAATCCCCGAGCGTCAGGAAATTCTTCTTCCAACAGCCAACGCAATCTCTCGAGTTCGGCGAGAATCGGAGCGATCGAGTCGCTTTTCGCGGGCAGACACATATCCATCGCGTGCCACGCGGCCATTGACCGATCGATCGCAATCAGGGCAATTTTTGCTGAACCATTGCCGTCTTCCTGCGCGAAATCCGGAGCGGCGTCAAAATCGTCCTCTTCGTCCTCAGCGGCCCCCGCGAATGGATCGTCTTCGCCGGTCTCGCCTGGCGCGCAGTCGCCGCGCGTGCGACCCATCAGAGCCCTGATCACCTTTGCCGCGACAAAAAACTGATACCAGCGAAGCACTTCAGCCGCCCGTGCGACATCGATCTCCGGTACGCCATCGGCATCGACCATCATGTCGTCGGGCACGTCATGGTCAGTAACGAATTCCTCGGCAAACCATTCCTGAACCGTCGCCGCGTATTGACGCGCCAGCTGGGACAGTTGATGTTCGTCTGCTTCCCGCTCCCGCTGCTCGTGTTCCGCGACGGCGGCCTGAGATTCGGTCGATTCGAGATCGACGCCGGCCTCTTCGGCCCAGGCAGCA
>DATGVD010000238.1:0-3326 GCA_035300785.1 Pyrinomonadaceae bacterium
AACAGATGCGGGTGCGTGAAGAGTTCCTGAAAGCTCTGGGAGACGGTTTGGTTTGCCGCGCGTTTGAGCGGGATGCCGCGCGGCCGCGTTACTTGTTTTATGAGGAGTAGCATAGACTTCAGTCTGTGACCCTCAACACAAAGACACAGACTAAAGTCTATGCTACTAAAGTCCAGACTTGCCGAAGCAACAATCAACAGAAAAAGCGATCGCCAGACTGCGCGAAGAAATTCAGCGTCACGAAGAACTCTACTATGTCCGCGACGATCCGGAGATTTCGGATCGCGAGTATGACGAGCTGATCGAAAAGCTGCGGGCGCTGGAAGCGAAGCATCCCGAGTTCCTTACGCCGGACAGCCCAACCCAGCGTGTCGGCGGTCGCCCAGCCGAAGGCTTCCCGGAATTCGTCCATCGCCGCCCGATGCTTTCGCTCGACAACAGCTACAACATCGAAGAGCTGCGCGCGTTCGACGAGCGCTGTCGCAAACTCGCCGGCGGCAGCGCGCCTGACTATGTCGCTGAATTGAAAATCGACGGCCTATCGCTTTCGATCCACTACAAAGACGGATTGTTCGTGCGCGGCGTCACGCGGGGTGACGGCTCTCGCGGCGAAGATGTGAGTGCGAACGTGCGCACGATTCGCAGCGTGCCGCTCCGGCTGCGCGACAGATCGAAGAAAGCAGCCAGCGAGATCGAGGTGCGCGGCGAAGCTTACCTGGCGCGCAAGGTCTTTGAAAAGATAAACGCGGAGCGCGAAGAGGAAGGGGAGCCGCGCTTTGCGAATCCGCGCAACGCCGCCGCCGGCGCGATTCGCCAACTCGACCCGGCGATGGTGGCAAAGCGGCGGTTGGATATGTTCGCCTACGATGTGCTTGCGGGCGATCGCAAGGCGTTCGCGACCCATTGGGAGGCGCTTGATTGGGCCGAACGCGCGGGTTTTCGCGTGAACGAGAATCGGGCGTTGTGCAAGTCGATCGATGAAGTGATTGAGTTTTGTAATGCGATGGAGGCGAAGCGCGACGACCTGGGTTACGAGATTGACGGCGTCGTAGTCAAAGTCAATTCAACCGCGATGCAGGACGAGTTTGGCGCCACCGGCAAAGCGCCGCGATGGGCGGTCGCGTACAAGTATGCGGCGCGTCAGGCGACGACCAGGGTCAATGACATCGGGGTGCAAGTCGGCCGGACCGGCGCGCTCACGCCGGTAGCGATGCTGGAGCCGGTACAACTTGGCGGCGTGACCGTTTCGCGCTCGACCTTGCACAACGAAGACGAGATCGCGCGGCTGGGGTTGCGCATCGGCGACTGGGTCTTGATTGAACGTGGCGGCGACGTAATTCCGAAAGTATTGAAGGTCGTTGAATCAAAACGCACCGGCAAGGAAAAAAAGTTTCGCATGCCGACCCTTTGTCCGGTGTGCGGCGGCCGTGTCTCGCGCCCTGAAGGCGAAGCGGTATCCCGCTGCGTCGCAGCGGATTGTCCGGCGCAACTGATCGGACGCCTGCTTCATTTCGCATCTCGCCGCGCGATGCGCATCGAGGGCCTGGGCTT
The DNA here is from genome assembly GCA_035300785.1 of Pyrinomonadaceae bacterium. GTDB lineage: Bacteria > Acidobacteriota > Blastocatellia > Pyrinomonadales > Pyrinomonadaceae > UBA11740. Next base: position 1,552 of record DATGVD010000238.1, read on the forward strand.
TGCGCTCGTCGATCAACTAATTGCGAAGCAGGTCGTGAAAGACATCGCCGATCTTTACAGCTTGAAACTGGATGACCTGGCGTCGCTGGAACGGATGGCGGAGAAATCCGCATCGAACGTGCTCGCGCAAATCGAGGCGAGTAAATCGCGCGACCTTTGGCATTTGATTTACGGCCTCGGCATTCGACACGTTGGCGAACGCACGGCCGGCATCCTGGCGCGGCATTTCGGATCGCTGCAGCGCCTGGCCGAAGCGCCGGTCGAAGAGTTGGACGAGATTCACGAGATCGGTTTGACGATGGCGCAGAGCATCCGTGACTGGTTCGACGATCCCGGGAACAAACGTTTGTGCGAGCGTTTGCGCGCCGCCGGTGTCCGGACCGAGGCCGAGAATCAATCGCGCCCAACCGCTGATGAGAGGTTCGCGGGCAAGGTATTCGTCCTGACCGGCACGCTTGCGGGCATGGCACGCGACGAAGCTCGTGCCCTGATCGAGACGAACGGCGGCCGGGTCACGTCTTCGGTCAGCAAGAAAACGGATTTCGTAGTGGCCGGCGTTGAGCCTGGTTCGAAACTTGATAAAGCGAATCAGTTGGGCGTGAAAGTGATCGACGAAGCTGCGTTCAGAACGATGTTGGAGTAGTATGGAACGCGAAATGGAAACCACACCGGAGCCGAAGAAACTCGAACTCGTGTACACGCTATTTTGCGACGACGTGCGACTGGAAGTCGGCAACAAGCTTTCGTACATGGGTGTCTTTCAAAACATCGTCGTGCCGCAATTGCCGGTGTGGCTTCCGAAGCTGGCGGTGGTGAATCACTGGCGGGGTGAAGGCGCGCACCTGTCCGAAGTGCGGATCCTGATGCCGAATCGCCAGGAAGCGCTGGTCGTATCCCAGCCGGCGCCCTTTGAGATTACGCACGACTCTGCGGACAACATCAGTTTTTTTGTGAACGTGACTTTTCCGATTGCCGGCGAGTATCTGGTGCAGACGTTGATCGATTCGAACCTGTTTGAAGAGCGCATCCTGATCGTGTCCGACCAGCAGTTGATCGCGTCTGAGGATGAGGCGTCAGAGGCCGTGAACTAAAAACCCGTTTCGAGCGCGGCGTCAGGGTGTTTCAGGCGAGTTCGTACTGTTTGATTTTGTAATTCAGCGTAGTCGTTCCCAGTCCCAACATACGTGCGGCGCGGGCTTGATTGCCGCCGGTGAGTTCCAGAGCCCGACCGATCAGCCGAGTCTCAAACCGTTTTACTTCTTCAAAGAAATCAACTCCTGATTCCATCTCGAGGCCCCCAACCGTAGCCGAAGCCTCGGCCAAAGCATTTTCGTGATCGAGCGACTCGGCTTCATCCAGAAGATAGCCGGCCAGCTCCTTTATCTTTTCCAATCGCGCGGCCGGGTTCGCCTTGCGCGACGGCAGCGCGCGGAGACGGCGCCTGGAAATCGATTCAACTATTGCAGCTTTGGCGGTGCTCATTATGATTGCTCCCTAAGAACGGCCTACAAGTTAAGACGGTGTTAAAGGCCGACTGTTAACAAATCCGGGGTTACTTCTAGAGACGCTCAAACCGGCGAACTGGTTCCAAGTTTTTCGCCGGCGAGTCGAATCGCTCTCAACGTGTGGATGATGATGAGGCCCTGGCTAAGAGCATTTCAGCGATCCTGGCGAGTCCGTCGCGGTTCGCCTGGCCCCCGGCCAGCAAGAGTGAGCGGTGTCCGAGTAGGATATAAGCGGCAAGGGCGTCGGGCAGTTTATGTGACTTGATCGAA
>DATGVD010000239.1:0-3057 GCA_035300785.1 Pyrinomonadaceae bacterium
GACTTCGCCGGCCTTCTTGGTGATGACGAGCGCCTGCGCGCTTGTCGCATCGCCGGCGCCGACGTGTTGTGAAGCGATCTGCGCACCGTTTAGATAAACTTCGAACGTGTAATCCGGCGTGAGTTCGTGGCTGACCTTTAAGTAATCAGTCAAGCCGTAGATCGCAAACGCCGTCTCCCTGGTCGAGAGCCAGTAGTAACCGTTGTTGCGGTTCTTAACCAGCCAGCGCGCGACCTTCGGCAGCAAGTCACTGTTCGGTTTGATTTGCGCCAGAGCCTTCAAGGAAAGCGCCGTCGCTTCGTTGTCGAGGTAGACCTCACGGCCATAGTCGTTGACGCGGGCCGTCTGCCAGTGCGCTTCGAACTCATCTTTCTGCGCCGCGCCCTCGATCGTGTTGGCAACTTCCTTCGCCCGCCCGTCTTTGCGTTGCTGCAAAGAAAGCGCGAGCAGCGCGCGTCCGTATGGTCCGAGCTTGTCGCGTTTCCCGAACAGTTCTTCGAGGTAATGGCCATCGCTTTCGCCGCTTTCGGTGTAGGCATAGATCATGTAAGCGCGCGTCTCGTCGTCGATCGGATTGCCGTCGTCGCGCTTGCCGGCAGCGAGGAAGGCCGAAAGTTTCTCGCGGCCGGAATCGCGGCGCGAACCATCAATCTGATATCCGGCGCCGCTGGCCATCGTCAGTCCATCGACGACGTAAGCCGTCATGAACGGATCGCTCTTGTCGTCTTTCCACCAACCCCAGCCGCCATCGCCGTGTTGATAGGCATAAAGCCGATCCATTCCGCGCTGAACTTTCTTGTCGAGATCGTTTGAGGCGCGAATCTTCGCGGTCGGCACGTCCTTCAGAGCCTGCGCGACCACGATGTTCGGCAGGAAGCTGGACATCGTTTGTTCGGTGCAGCCGTACGGGAAGCTGGTTAAGTAATCGAGCGCGCCGAATAGCGTGGCGGCGATCGAAGGCGACGCCTCGATGCGCAGGCTGCGCGCCTGAGCGTCGGGGTTCTTTGACAGATCGAGCGAGAAAGTTTGATCCGCGTCGGTCTGCGTTAACGTCGTCGCGTTCCCCACGGTCTGCTTCAAACCATGCGGCACGATTTCCATCGACATCTCGACCGCGTCAGACTCTGTGTCGGTTAACGCTTTGGCTAGCAGGGTTAACTTGCCTACCTGGTTGGCTTGCACACGCCAATCGACGCGATGCTCGCCGTTCTGCTTGATCGTTACAGTTTCGCTGGCCGAGTCGAGTAACTGGGCGCCGTTTAAGTCGAGCGAAATCTTCGTCGATTTGTCGCTCTTCAAGAAATTGTGCACGACGCCGGAGATCGTCACCGTGTCGCCTTCGGTAAGAAAGCGCGGCATCTCGAGCCGCATGATCACGTCCTTACGCGCGATCGTTTTCTGCACCGACGATCCGACACGAGTATCGGCTGTGACCGCGCGCGCCGTTGCCCGCCACGTCGTCAGGTTATCGGGCAGTTTGAAGCTGACGGTGGCTTTGCCGTCGCCGCCGGTGACGACGTCGGGTTGCCAGAATGCCGTGTCCTTGAACTCGCGGCGAATTGTCGGCTCAGCGTAGCTGCTTTCGTTCTTGAAATCCGCCAGCTGATAAGCGGATTTGTTTTGCGCCAGGCTGGCGGGTTTCTCGCCGGCGTAGCCGGTGAAAGTGTAATGAATCGCGAGACTGGTCTGCACTTCATCAAAGCGCTTCCCATAAAACTCGCGTTTGATGTTGCCGGCAGTTTCCGGCTGAATGCTGTAGATCGCTTCGTCAATAATGCCGAGGCTGACTTCGGCGTTGGCCGCGGGCGAACCGTCCTCGTTACGCGCGAGGATTGTGTACGAAGCGACGTCGCGAGGCTTGAATTCCTTCTTGTTGGGAACGATGTCGAGCTTCAGCATCTTGTCGCGCGCGGGCACGGCAATGAGCTGGCTCTGGTTGTACATGTCGCTGTCTTTGACGAACGACACGTCGAGATAAACGTTGGGTTCGTAGCGCCGATCAATCGGCACATCGATCACGATGCTGCGTCCCGGCGCATCGATTTGCCGCACGGTCATAACGTTCGCAAGTTCCGTCGTCACCAGCAGGTGTGTTTTATCGGCAGGCAACATTGCGAGCACGTGCGCGGTTTCGCCGGGCTTGTAAGACTTTTTGTCAGGGACGAGTTTGATCATCTTCTCGTCCATGTCGCGATATTCGAAATCAGACCATTCGCCTTTCTTGTCCGGCGCCCAGAACGACCCGCCGCGATTCACGATCTCCTTGCCAGACTCGTTGATGATGGCTTTGACATAGATGCTGCCGGGCGAGGGAACCGTGAAGTCGTAGGTCGCGTTGCCCTGGCTGTCGGTGTTCACATCCTCCGACGCCAGCTCGCGTTCGTGCAGCTTGTAGTCGTAGGTCTTGTACTTGTAGCCGTTGTACTCTTCGTCCTTCTCGATCTTTTCCCACTTCTGTTCGATGAACTTCAAAGTGACTTTCTGAGAAACCGGATGACCGGAGTAGTCGGCAGTCTTCACGCGCACTTTCGCCGCGTCGCCCTGGTAATAGAGATAGCGTTCCGGATAAGCATCGGCGACCGTCTTGCCGCGCGTGCCGATGAAGCTGGCCGCGCCCTGCATCTCGCGGCGCGAGGCGTCCGTAACCTGCGCTTCCAGCCGGTACGAATAGTCCCATTCATCTTTCTCTTCGGTCTTCGGTACTTCGAAATCAACGGTTGCCTCTCCGCGCGCATTCAGGCTGGCGTCGCCTTCGGTGACCATGTCGTTGCCGGAGTAGCCGGAGTCTTCTGCATCCCCGCCCTCGTTTTCCGGCCCCGCGGCATCGTCGAATTCGTCGGTCGAATCGCCGCCCCACCACCAGTGGTAATAGCGTGAGCGATAGACGTAGTAATGCACGTCTGCGTTCGTCACTGGGGCACCGAAAAAGTAATTCGCGCTGATGGTGAACTTCACTTTTTCGCCGACGGCGGCGAAATCCTTCGGGCCCTTCACGCTGACTTTGAACTCCGGCTTCTTGTATTCCTGAACTTCAAAATAGCCGCTCGCCTTCGCTTC
>DATGVD010000240.1:0-4134 GCA_035300785.1 Pyrinomonadaceae bacterium
TCTTTCAGTGCTTTATTGCCGGCACATGGACTTGCTGCGGCGGGCTTTTTCGCTCGTGCCGGAATATCTGCGCACCCCGGAACAGGATCAGGTGCGCAGCGGATCAGATTACGGCGTCCAGCTTGGCCGCCGCTTTCGCGCTCTGAAACTGTGGATGATCATTCGCTACTTCGGCCGTGAAGGACTCGCCGAGCGCATCCGCGAACATTGCCGTCTGGCAAAACTGTTCGCGTCGTGGGTCGAAGAATCGCCGGACTGGGAGATGATGGCGCCAGTGCCGTTCGCGCTGGTTTGTTTCCGCGCGTGTTCACGGGTCGAAGGCGAAACTGAGGAAGTTAGAGCGAAACGACTTGACGCTCTCAACGAAGCGATTATGAGTGGCGTTAATGCGAACGGCGAAGCTTTTCTGTCGCACACCAAGTTGAATGACAAGCTTACTCTGCGCCTTTCGATCGGAAACATTCGCACGGCCGAACGCCACGTCCGCCGCGTCTGGGAATTATTGAATGAAGAATTGCAGCGACTAACTAGAAAACCAGAGACTGAGAATTCTTAAGATGCTGACACACATCGTCGTCTGGAAATATCGCGCTGACGTTCCGCAAGCTACTCGCGAAGAGCATGTCGCCCGGCTGAGAAGCGTCAGCCGCGTCGTTCCGGGAATCGAAGGCTTCTCGGTAGGCTTCGACACGGTGCGTCTGACGCGTTCGTACGACACCGGTCTGGTGGCTGTCTTTCGCGACCGTCCGGCGCTGGACGCCTACACTGTTCATCCCGAACACGTGAAGGTCGCTGACTTTGGTCGCGGCCTAAGCGAACACGTCGCTTCGGTTGATTTCGACAGTTGAGAACTTATCCGTTTGATGAGACGCAGAAAGATTCTGATCGTGCTGCTGGGACTGGTGGTCTTGTCCCAGCTTCCTTTTGCCTACCGTAGGTATCGCCTCGCTCGTTTGCAGAAAGCAATTCAGCAGCTTGAATCACAGCGAGCGGCGCCGCAAAGTGAAAGCGATTTCATTGATTACCAGGGCGTGATCCATGTTCACTCTTCGCTCGGCGGACACAGCACAGGCACGTTCGCGGAGCTGATTGCCGCCGCCAAAGCAAACCAACTTGATTTTGTAATCATGACTGAGCATCCGCAGGCAGAGTTCGATACTTCGGCAATGACACTTAGCGGCGTGCACGCGGGCATCCTGTTCCTAAACGGCAATGAAGTGGCGACCGCAAGTGGTGATCGGCTCTTACTGATTCCGGGATCAGCAGACGCCGCATCGATGAGCACGCAAACAACTCAGGAAGTTATAGCGAAGCAGAAATCAGCGGGAGGCCTCGCGTTCGCAACTTATCCATCTGAGTCTCAGAACTGGCAATCAAGTTCAGTCGACGGAGTCGAGGTCTACAATCTCTTCACAAACGCGCGACAGTACAACGCGTTCGTCGCCGTCTTCGACTCGGTGTGGTCTTATCGCGGCGTGGCTGATTTGATGTTCGCGAACTTCTTTGCGCGTCCGGCCGCGAACTTGAATCGCTGGGACCAAGCCATGCTTGGAGGGACTCGCAAGTTGGTAGCCATCGCCGGCAATGACGCGCATTCGAACATCGGCCTGAGCATGAATGATGCTTCCGGGAAACAGTGGCTGGGCGTGAAGCTGGATCCTTACGAACGAAGTTTTCGCATCGTGCGCACTCACGTGCTGATCAAGAAAGATAAGGGACTGACTCGGGAGTCTTTGCTTGAGGCAATCTCGCAAGGGCACTGCTACGTCTCCTTTGATCTGTTTGGCGATGGAAAGGGGTTTACATTTGCCACCGTTGGTCCAAAAGCCGGCATTATGGGTGACGAGACTGTCTCAATCAGCGTTCTACAATTGCGTGCTGCCGCACCGCTTTCGAGTCGCTTCGTACTCTATAGGGATGGCATCGCCCTGACCGAAAAATCGGGCACCGCGGTTGAGTTCACGGTCGACGCCCCCGGCGCCTACCGCGTCGAGGCGTATCTCGCCTCAATGCCGTCCCCGACTAAGGACCAGCCTTGGATCATCTCTAACCCAATCTACGTCCGGTTTCTGGTACCTACCTAGGCTGACCGCAAAGCCCATAAACCGCAGTAAAATAAGCATCTTGAACGATCGGACTTCATGTGTTAATCTGTGTTTGGCTTAGTTAGGCTCCTCCCCGACGCTCCATCTTCACCTTCTCTTAAAAGGACTGATGAGAACCAAAGTCGGCCATTTCGAAATCGAGTGGTGGGTAATTCAAAGGCGCGCGATTTACATCGCGGTGCTCGTGGGTATCTCATGCGTGCTGGTCGCGGGCGCATCGCTTTACGTGTGGAAGTACGGCAACCCGCTAAAGAATGTCGCCATTCGGACTGATTTGCCGGCCGGCGCGCGCTTTATGTCGTTCGAGGGCGACGTGCGAGTGATTCGGTCGGCCACGCGCGAAGTGATTGTCGCAAGCAATGACACGCAGCTTTATCCTGGCGACACGGTGCAAACTCAGGCTGACGGCCGCGCCCGCATCAACATGGCCGACGGCTCAACGGTAGTACTGAGGCCGAACAGCACCATCATCATTCGCGATAATGCCGGCGCTGAAGATGGTAAGCGCAGCAACGTGCACGTGGTCGTCGATAGCGGCCAGATGCTGGTGCGGACCCAGCCGCAGGGCGAGGGTCAGAATGTGGTCGAGACGCCGAAGACCCAAACCCAAATTGGCGAGCAAACCCAGGCCAGCTTTGGCGTCAATAAGGAAGGGACGGAAGAGATTCGCGTCAACACCGGCTCCGTGGAAATGGTCAATCGATCGGGTGAGAAAGCTTCGCTGCAAGGTGGTCAGTATATTGCCGTGAACCGACAAGGAACGATGTCGAAGCCGCAGCGTTTGCTGGAAGTTCCGCAACCGCTTCAGCCGCATAATATGGAAAAAGTATTTGTCGGCGGCAACGGCTCGGCGACGGTGGCGCTTCGTTGGCAAAAACCGCAATCGGGCGTTCCGGCCTACTACCGCGTCGAGGTCGCAACCTCACCTTTCTTCGTTGCCGAAGGCAAAGTCATCGAACGCGATCAGTTGGTCGCGACCCAGTTCAATGCCAGTGATTTGCGACAGGGCGCTTACTTCTGGCGGATCCGCGCCACCGACACAGCGGGACAGATTAGCGACTGGAGCGAACCGCTCAAGTTTCTTATTACGACACAAGGCGCCGGCGTATCCGCCGTGCCCGTGTCCAACCTGACGTCGGTGTACCTGGGCGGAAACGTTTACGTAATTCGCGGAACGAGTGCGCCGGGAACCAGCGTGCGCGTCTCAGGCCGCGAGGCTACCGCCGCCAGCGATGGCAATTTTCAAGTTCAAATCACGGCACCGTCCGGCACGCGAGAAGTGACAATTCAAGCTTCGGATCTGCAAGGCAACAACAGCCAGTACCGTGTCCCTCTGACCAGCCCCGGATCAAGCGGGTAATTGATAACGGGAATTTGCACGTGAGCTGAACGGTTTACTCGGCACCGAACAGCTTCTTTTGAGGAGATCAGAGCGTCAACTGACAAGGGGCGGCCGAATGAAGAAGCACATCGTTTTGCTTTCGAGCGCTGGTGCAGCGCCTACATTGGAACTCATCGAGAGTCTCAGTTCGGCGGGCATCGCGGTCCGGATCGAAGGCTTGCACAATTCAGAGCTCAATGGAGAGCAATTCTCCACGACTGCCGACTTCCCGCTTGCCGATCCCAGCGCCATTCTCTACGAAATTGAGCCCGATACGGCCGTGGAAGACCTGCGCGCGGTCATCGAATTCGCCAATGCGAAATGGCCCGGCGTGTCCATCGTCGCCTCGCGTCGTTCGTCAGAGAAAACCGGAGCGCTCAATTCAACTACGCGAGATCCGGAGTTAAGGCGGTTGGGATTCCGCGCAGTTGCCGAGCGGCCCGCGCAGCTAGCGGCGCTACTGCGGCAGGTCGAAGAGGGTCCGGGCACAGGCGAACTCAAACTACGACCCGAATTCAAGAGTTCGCCCGACAGTCGCGCGTTTTCGCTTCCCACTTCGGTGCGCGGCGAGAATTTGCGTGGCGCGCTGACGTTGCTGTCGTCGCTGCACCTGGCGTCGAATCAAAAGGAGGCCGGACAAAGCGCGCT
>DATGVD010000241.1:0-4454 GCA_035300785.1 Pyrinomonadaceae bacterium
AAGCTGATAGGCGACACTTAAGTTACGAACTTAGCCTTCAAGGATGACAACGATTGGATAAATGACCCAGGGATCTGCCTGTAGGCGTTGGGATTAACGGTTCAATACTCTTTCAAATCCACGCAAGCGCTCACAACTTCCCAGCAGATTTCCGTAATGAACGAGCGGACCAACTGCCGCAGCTCCTTTGGCATTCCACTTAAAGAACTCTGCAAGGCGTTCCGGCCAGAGCCGCTCAAGAGCGGAAAACGCCGTATCAGCATCTTCATAAGAAAAGCCAGGTGCGTTGTTCAAGCACCAAGTGGCGACAAAGTTGGGCCAAGAGATCTTGAAGGACGACGTTAACCCCATATGACGCGACCGCTTGCTCTCAACCCGCGTGTATCTTCTCTCTAACCCATCCGCGGATCAGTTCGGCGTCGGCGATCCCTTCAGCTTCCGCGATCCTTCTTACAGCCTTCGCCTCGTCCGATTCAAGATTAAGCGGAATCACCGTTGATGATTCGAATACTGGATCCGTGACTTCTTCCAACTCATCTTCAAAGTCCGTCAGATCATGCGTGTCCCAAAACTGCGCCAACTCCTGAATTGAATCGGTCTTTGGCAACTGTTGATTTTTCATAGTTTCTTCCATCGCCGGTATCGGCGTTCCTCCTTCTCAGTCATGGTCCGCGCGGTCACTGGATAGCCCTTACCATCAGGAAAACGGATGACGATCGCTAGCAGATATCGCCCCGCATCGGTTTGTCCAAGAACATAGTAAACAGGGTTCTCGCCTTCGGACTTTGCTCGCTGGACCAACGGCCGACCAAAGCACGCCTCCTCAACTTCTTCAGGCGTAACACCATGCCGTGCGATATGGTCAATCCGATCCTCAGGCCAGACGAATTCATGGATCCTCACAGGGCAATTCTATAACCAACATCCGCTTGCGGCTCGGCCATTAATAAACCTTCGGAATCAGGCGTTTCGTGTGGCGCGCGTAGTCCAGGTATTCCTCACCGAACTCCGCCACCAGAACTTGCTCCTCAACATGAATCCGATACATCGCGGCGACAAAGTACGGGATCGAGCTGAGCGCAATGCTGTACCAATTCGCGAAGGCCATTCCCAATCCGAGATGAGCAACCAGAGCACCCGTGTAAGCCGGATGCCGAAGGTGTTCGTACATTCCAGTCCGAATCAGGCGATGATTGTCCTTGATTCTCACGGTGCTGGTGAAATACCTGCCGAGGTCGCGGATGGCCGTCCACCTTGATGATGATTCCAAAATTCAAGAGCGCGAGTCCGGCCCACTCGATCAGACGGCTCCCTGTCTGGATGCGTCCGATAAGAGTGAAACCGAGGATCATTCCGACCGGTTCGATGGCGTTTGCGACATCCCAGAGTCGGCCTGAATTTCGGTCAAGATTCTTGAGGAGCTTGACCTGTTGCCCGCGTTGATGAAGGACTTCGCCGACAAGCCACAGCGCCCGAATGACCGAGGCGATGATGGCGATTATCATACCCTGCCCACCTTCGCGTTATCGGCGAAGTCCACAATCCGATTAATCGTGTTCCATTGACGCGTCGTTGCCGTAACGCCAAACTCTTTCTCGAAAAAGTTGTTGGGAAAGCTGAACATGCCGTTCTTCTTCCGGCGACAAAGAATAAACGCCGCGCGATTCTTTATTGCCAGAACCTCAAGATTCTCAATCACAGATTGAAGCGGCAGCTTCGGGCTGCCTTTTGGTTCACCGGCGAGGAGGGTGACGCACATCATCACGTCGGCGCCGGGTTTGATTTTCTTAAAAGGACCGGCTCTGAGAATGTCTTTCAACTCATCGATTGTTTGCAAGACCACTGGGACGTCATGACCAAATGCCGTCAGGAGCTTCTTTTCTATTTTCCTGGTGAGGGCGTCGCGATTGGTTTGGGCAGTTTCAAACAGAACGTTGCCGCTCGCGATGAAGGTTCGGACACTCTTGAGTCCGATCGATTCGACGACGCGGCGCAAGTCTTCCATCTTGATCAACCTCTTGCCGCCAACATTGATGCCGCGGAGGAATGCCACGTACTTGATCATCTGCTCCGTCCGTATCTTACAACTGCACCATCACAGCCAGCGAATCAGCATCGCCCAGGACTCGCGACGCATGACCCTTTCCGCTCGTGTCTTCGGCGAGCAGCACGCTGCCGGCCGCAAAGCGCCGCGTTTCACCATCGCTCGCGGTGACTTCCCATTCGCCGTTGAGCACGAAAAAGATATTTCGCGCCGATGATGGATGCCATTCGCTTGACCAGCCGGCCGGCGCGCGCATGAAACCAAATTGCGTCGCCGGTGTAAAAGAAGAAAGATCCAGCGGGGGCGCCGGCAGCGCGTACTCGGTCGAGACCAGATCGATTTCAACATCTTCGAAATGCGATTCACCGTGCTCGTCAGCGTACAGTCGTTGGTAAGTGCTCATTTCGGATTTGCGTCGTTTGTAACTCATGAAGCTCGCTGTATAATTCATCGCCGGTCATAATTCAAGCTATTAACTCACGCAGTCCGAAGACTGGAAACAAGGGAGAGACTGTCATGCCAACCGCAAATCAAATCAACGTCAGTTCAGGCGACACGCTCCTGCTTGTCGGCACGATGAAGGGGGCGTTCCTCTGTCGTGCTGACGCCGCGCGCGAAAAATGGGATATCGCCGGGCCGTACTTTCCCGGCCGCGCGGTCTACGCGCTGGCTTACGATCGGCGCAAAGGCCGCCGGCGTTTGTGGGCGGCAGTTAACAGTCTTCATTTTGGATCTTTTCTTAGTCAGTCAGATGACTTTGGAAAGACGTGGAGCGATCCGGAAACTTACAACATCAAGTTTCCCGAAGGCAGCGAGACTTCGCTCAAACAAATCTGGCAGATCGCAATGGGCCACAAGAGTGAGCCGGACACGCTCTACTGTGGCGTCGAGCCGGCGGCGCTGTTCAAGTCGACGGACGCGGGCGAGACCTGGGCGCTCGAGCGCGGCCTGTTCGATCATCCGCACCGCCCACAGTGGATGCCGGGCGGCGGCGGGCTTTGCCTGCACACGATTCTTCCCGATCCGACGAATCCCGAAAGACTCTTTGTCGCGATTTCCACCGGCGGCGTTTATCGCACTGATGATGGCGGAAAGAACTGGCAGCCGCGCAACAAGGGCATTCGCGCAAAGTTTCTGCCGCCCGATCAGCAGTATCCCGAATGGGGCCAGTGCGTGCACAAGGTTGTGCGTCATCCTTCGAATCCGAACCGAATGTTTTTGCAGCATCACTGGGGCGTGTATCGCAGCGACGATAGCGGCGACTCGTGGAACGATATCGGCAAGGGGCTGCCTTCCGATTTCGGTTTCGCGATGGAGATCGATCCGCACGACGCGAACACGGTCTACATCATTCCGATCGAGTCGGACGAGTTTCGTTGCACGCCCGAGGCCAAGCTGCGTGTCTATCGGACAAGAAACGCGGGCGAATCATGGGAGCCTTTGACCGAAGGTTTGCCGCAACACGACGCTTTCGAAACGATTTTGCGCGACGGCATGAAGGCTGACGAGAATAATCCGACCGGGCTTTACTTTGGCACGCGCAACGGAAAACTGTTCGGTTCAAAGAACGGCGGCGATTCGTGGATGACGATTAGCGAAGGCTTGCCCGCGATTACTTGCGTGAAGACGGCGACGATTAACTAGTGTCAGAACCGGGAGCGGGACCGGGGTCCCCGCGCGGGCAGCCCGCGTGGGGTGGTGGTTGCGACCGGATCAGAGATTCAACTTGAGTATCGATCCCTCGTGACCGCTCGGGGTTCTGACACACTTGGAAGGATTTGGTGGGATGCATTTCAAATTCAGCAGATTAATTCTGTTCCTTCTAATTTTCCTCCCGGCAACGTGGCTGTTCGCTAACGAAAAGAGGACGTCTGCGCCAAAACTCGTGCAGTTCCACATGGCCTTGCTCAAGAAGGGACCCAATTTGGAGACAACAGCAGCGGCGGAGGGAGGCAGGATCATGAAGCAGCACCTGGCCAATGTCTTATCGATGCTCGATTCCGGCAAGGCGGTCATCGCCGGTCCGATGGGAGACGATACGGATGTCGCGGGCATCTTCATTCTGCGCGCGCCGTCGGCCGACGAAGCCAGGACCTGGGTCGACGCCGATCCTGCGGTAAAGTCCGGACTGTTTGTGGCGGAGATGCATCCGTGGTGGTCCGAAGATATTTTTAAGAAGGCAAACACGTCGTCGTTCAAACTCGAAACGGTGTATCTGGGTTTTTTGAAGAAGGGTCCGAACCGCAAAGATGGTGACGACAAGGTTCCGGAAATTCAGGAGCTGCAAAGGGCGCACATCGCTAATATTGTGCGGCTGGCAAAGTTGGGTAAGTTGGTGGTGGCGGGACCGTTTGGCGACGACGGCGTCCTGCGCGGAATTTTTGTTTTTCGCGTTGGTTCGTTAGCTGAA
>DATGVD010000242.1:0-5699 GCA_035300785.1 Pyrinomonadaceae bacterium
CCACTCTCGGGACGGATGAGGCGCTTAAGACGAAGAGGACGAAAAATGAAGCAACGGTATATCCCCTTCAAAATCATAGAAATGAAGGTCTGTTGCGGTCAGTAGCTTCGTAAGCAAAATTATCTGCCCGGTGTGCATCGAAAAATGTTCGACAACGTGCAGCACGGCTTCCAGGGCCGACACCTCCAGTCCCTGAATCCGGTGTTTCTCAAGCAGCTTATCGGGATCGAGCCGCGCCAGAGTAGTTACCGCCTCGTTCACGGTCCGCTTCAATCTCTCGAACAGTTCCGCGCGTGGAATCTGGGTGCGCTGGGCAAATTCTGAATCGCGATCTCGACTATCGGTCGCGTCGCCGAGCCCGCAAACGATCCACTGGCGCACGTTGCCGCTGAGATGCAGCAAGAGGTTTCCGATGCTGTTCGACTGCTCGTTCGCCCGCCACCAAATCTGCTCGTCCGTGAGCCGTCCGAGACAACGCTCAATCTTTGGCAGGAAGTCCTCCGCCAAATGATGTTGCGAGCGCGCGATGAAAGCCTGACCGAGGTCACTCATAGTTCACCGAATCTCAGTCCTCTTCCAGGGTTGATTCTTCCGGGCGGCGTTTGTGTTTCGCTTTCCGTTGCGCCGGACTCGCCTTTTCTTCAGGCTTGGCGTGCGCGATCGGATAGCCCGGAGGCGCCAACGGCCTGCGGATAGAATCAACGATCGATTTCCTGCGCTTACGGTGCTTCGCGCGTGAAGACTTCATCGCGTTGTTGGGGCGATTTCCACAGGGATGCTAGCGCCGGGCAGCGCGAGTGTCAATCGGTTTTTAGATGGGTTTGGATCCGAAAGCCGACCATCAGGGAGAACATCTGACCCGAGCGCGGCCCTCCCTTACGGTCGGGCTCTCGGGCAGGGCTCAGGCTTCGTTCGGTTGCTGGCGAGCGCGAATCAGGTTGTCGAACGCTTCGGCGGTCTCGAGGCGTTGTTTCTGCTGAAACTCGCTGACCCAATCCGTAACGTTCGCGACCATGTCGCGCGCGGTTTTGCGCTTGGCGTCGCGCGCAGCTTTGGCGCCTACGGTTCGTTTGCCGCGTTCGGCGCGCTTTACTACTTTGACTACTTTTTTCTCAGACATATACTTTGTGGGAAGCAGGTTGATTTGTGAATTAGACTAACGAAATCTTTGAACGAATGTTCCGTCTTTTTACCTGTTCTCCGGGAAAGCAACAGTTAGACGCACTCGGATTCGTTTTGGTTGTAGATAAAAGGGGGCTTTCAGTTCTGTCGTTCCTGACTCTGGGGCCAGCATATCACGTCTCCAGAGTTTTTGCTGAGCCAGGTAAACGTGGAGCTCGCGGATTGGTTGCGCTTCATGCTGATCTTGTTTCGCTTGCAGGACTAGTTCTGAGCTGACGCAAGAATTCGCGCGTGACTCCGGTCTGAAGTCTATGCTACTGCCACTAAATAAACACCACCGACTGTGAACTCGGAATGTCGAAACGTTTGCGGCAACTGCGGCAGGCCAGCATGTCGTCCATGCGGACCATATAGTCGCGCGACTTTTGAAACTGCGCCCGGTCCTGTTCGTTGCCGCCGCGCGGGGGCCCGGATTTCTTGGTGCGACGCAGCCAGCGCACGTCATACTCACCGCGCTCGCGGCAATGCGGACAGGTAAAGGTCGCTTTCTTCGTTTCCTGTTTCTCGTTGAATAAATCGCTTTCTCTCATTCTGCTCCAATCATTCGCCGCGCCGACAGCGCCCTGGTTCCCAACAACTCTTCGACTGAATCAACCAACCGCGCCGGATCGACCGGCTTCGGCTCGAACGCGTCCGCGCTTTGACTCAGTGCGAGCGTCGCGCCCCCTGTGCCCCATTCCGCAATCACCATCAGCAGAGGCTGGGTTGAGTTCATGGTGGCCTGCACGCGCTTAATGAACTCAACACCTTCGACCACTTCAACCAGATCGATCACTACCAGCTCGAATCGCGCCTCGAGTAACTGACGATATGCGCTTTCGTAATCCGGCGCCGCCGTGACGGCAAAGCCTCGCGCCGCCAGCGCGCCGCGCATCGCCCCAGATTGCGCATCACCGGTGACGATTAAGATTCGTTGCGATCGAGTCATCTTCATTGCTCACAAATATCTCGCAGATATTGAAAGCTGTAAATGCCCGTCTCGTGTCCGTCGCTCCAGCGAAAGTTCAAGGCATAACGGCCAACGACATTGAGATCGCTGATCTCGAGTTCGTCCGAAATCACTTCCGGCTTCAGCGTCCGCTGGCCGGTCCATTCGTTCACGCACTGGGCGCATGGGCAAACCCGGCGCAGCGCCGCGGCTTTATAGTTGCAGACGCGGCCGTCCGCCCAGGTAATCCGCAAGTTGGCATCGCCCTCCTGCAAAATCTCGCGCGGCTCGATCGCTTCGCGGCGTTGTGCCACCTCAACCATTCGATCTTCTGCCTAAACCCACCCGCTACGGCAGGTGGTACTGAGCTCACTGCTAACGGCTCGCTCGCTCCTGCCGTCTGCCTACTGCCTACTGCCTACTTCTTCCAGAGCCGCTTCCACGGCTGCAGCTTTCACTTGTCCGTGCGAAGCCGTCCACGCAACCTGGCCGTGATGAACGATCATGACCTGAGGCGTCTCATGCGCCAGGCCCATTCGTTTCCGGATTTCATCTGAGACAGCGGGCGCCGTTTGCACCGTGACGAGTCCAACGGGGCGCTTAAGTTCGGACATTTGGGTATAGGCTCGCGCGCTGATGCCGCAAGAGTCGCTGTGCTTGAAAATGATCACAGGATCGCCGTTTGATTGCGCCAGAAAATTATCCAGCGCGGCGACATCGCGAAGCTCAATGAAACCGTTGTTCATCATAAACTAGTCAAAGCGCTCTGCCCTCAACCTGGCTTACATCTTAGACCGGCGACACTGGTTAGGACAACGCGTTGACAAGTGGCTGTGGTAGTCCTAGCCTATGGCCTAGTTGAAGCGCCATCCGCATTACGGTGCTGAGTTTGTAGGAGACTCGGCCCCCCACGCGTTTAAGGTTTAGGAGAAGATTATGAAAACCGCAGCCCCCTTGTTGAAGACCGCGCTCTTGCTGGTTCTGCTTGGTCTGATGAGCGGCGATGTCGCGTACGCTCAGCGACGCGGCAAAGCTCCGCGAAAATCTGAGAGTCGCGCTGCCGGCCTGGTCGATGAAGCCGACAAGATGGCCGCAGACAAGAAGTGGCCCGAAGCGATCGACGCCTACAAACTGGCGATCCGGCTCGATCCGAATTACGCGCCGGCGTATGGTGGCTTGGGCGACGCATATCTTAACAGCGGCAATTCAGAGCAGGCGCTCGTGGCTTACAAAGAGCAGGTGCGCCTCGCGCCCAACGACGCGCAGGCTCAATACGATCTCGGCTATTTCTACAACTTCATGGGCCGGCACGGCGAAGCGTTCGCGCCGCTGGTAAAAGCGACCAGCATCGATCCGACTTTTGCCGAAGCCTTCTACGGCATCGGCTACGCGTATCTGCGCGGCGCCGACTTTGAAAAATCGATCAGCTTTCTGAAGAGCGCGATCCGGCTGAAGCCGGATTATGCGGAGGCTTACTATGGTCTTGGCCAGGCTTACGGCAAGATGGGAAAGTCTGAGTTGGCGAATGAGCAACTGAAGAAGCTGAACACGGTCGATCCGAAACTGGCGCGCAAGCTGGAAAAGGAACTGCAAACGCCGGCAGCCGACGCATTATCGACGCAGAGCCAGCAAACAACGACGCCATCGACTGCGCGCGTGGTTATGGCGCAGCCTCAGCCAACCGTGGCGCCGCAGACTCCGCCGCAAACAACCGAGCCGGTCTCGCGCCAGTTGCAGCAACTGCCGCCACCGCAAACACAGTCGAGTCCCGCATCAAGTTCCACGTCGCCCGCCGATCAGATCGCCGCCCTGCCGGTCAGTGCCAAGCGCTGGGCGCTGGTGATTGGCGTCGACAAGTATCAGGATCCGCAGATCAGCCCGCTCAAAGGCTCAGACAACGACGCGCGCTTGATCGCGGATGCGCTGGTGCGCTATGCGGGCTTTCCGCGCGATCAGGTGATTCTGCTCTCGACCGATCAACCGGCGGAGCGACAACCGACGCGCGTCAATATTCTGCGGCGCTTGTCGAATCTCAGCACCGCGGTGCCAAAGGATGGCTTGCTGCTCGTCTCTTTCGCTGGTCACGGAATGGAAAGAAGCGGACAGGCTTTTCTGCTCCCTAGCGATGCGCAGATCAGCGATCAGATTTCGTTTCTCGAAGAAACTGCGATCAGCATGAATCGCGTTAAAGAACGAATCAAAGAAACCGGAGTGGGACAGGTGGTCGTACTGCTCGACGCTTGCCGCAACGATCCCGGCGGACGCGCCGACGCAATTAATCCGCTCAGTAGCGCTTATACCAACGCTTTCAATTTCGATGTGCGCAATCGCGAGGTGCAGGCGTTCGCCACGGTCTATGCCACGGGCATCGGCCAGCGCGCTTACGAATACACCGAGAAGAAGCAGGGCTATTTCAGCTGGGCCGTGGTCGAGGGATTGAAAGGCGGAGCCGCGAACGACAAAGGCGAGGTTACGCTTTCCCAATTGGTGAAATACGTTCAGGACACCGTGCCCAAGAGACTCGCCATCGATCTCGGCTCGACCAAGCAGCAGAGACCGTTCGCGATGATCGAAGGTTATCGCGCGGACGAGTTGGTCGTGGCCGTAACAAACTCCGCTTCGAATGCCGCTAGCGCAAGTACGCCGGGCATGACGATGGTGGATCCAGCGGCAATCGAGTTGAGTTTTTGGGACTCGATCAAGAACAGCACGAATCCCGACGACTTCAAGGCTTACCTGGACAAGTATCCCGACGGCCAGTTTGCTGCGCTGGCAAAGTCGCGCGCGCAACCCACAAGAACCGCGGCACCCGCCAGCGACGCGAACTCCCCTGAAATGATCTACTGGAACGCGATCAAGGACAGCCGCAACCCTGCGGACTTGCGCGCGTACGTCACGAAGTTTCCGGGCGGACTCTTCGTGGAGCTGGCTAACAATCGCATCGCGTCGTTGGAAGCCGAAGGGCGCGAGGCAGCGCGAGCACGTGAGAGCGCCGCCGCGGCAGACCGCGCGCGTAATACGCACCTCTTTGACGTGCAGGACGGTTCGAGAATGCCCGGCACACTGACTGTTGCGCCGGGAGCCCTCGCGTTCGAGCCGAGAAAGCAAAAGGAAAACAAGAATGTGAACGTGCCATGCTCGGAGATCCAGCGGGTCGAGCAGGGTCAATCGGCCTTTGCGCTGGGGCATGTGAACCTCTATCTGACCGCGGTCAACGGCAAAGAACGTCAACTAACGTTCTACACAGTTAAGCCCGCGAGCGGCGGTTTCTTCACCCCGGTTAAGCCCGGCAGTGACATAACGACTGACGTGCTTAACGCCATCATCGAAGCCTGCGGAATGAAGCGCATTAACAAGTGAACGGCGAATAATCTCTTCCCATCAACCTCGTAACTGTGACGCTTAAGAATCAATCCGACCCCGCAACGCCGGATCCGACTTCAGACGGCGGCGTTGCGCGTGCGTCCAACCCAACGTCTGATGTCTCAGCTCCGACGCTGGCTTTCGATTCAAGTACCGCAGCGCTTGAGGGCGAGACTTCATCTCTAAATGAAACCTCGATGTTTGGGCAGCCAGAGCTGCCTGGCAT
>DATGVD010000243.1:0-3749 GCA_035300785.1 Pyrinomonadaceae bacterium
CACAGAGTTATGCTCGAAGTGAACTCTCGCCTCACATACGAGGATGGAAAACCAACCGGAGTGCAGGGCATGGCCCGCGACATCACTGAGCGCAAGCGGGCTGAAGCTGAGCGTCAAATCATTTCTGAAATAGTCCAGGGCGTCATCACGACCTCCAATCTGGATGAAATGTTTTCTCTCGCTCACCGGTCAATCAGCAAACTGCTTCCCGCAGAGAATTGCTTCGTTGCGCTTCATGATAAGACATCCGACCTTCTCCACATCCCATTCTTTAAGGACGAGTTTGATCCGGTCCCCGCACCCCAAAAAGTTGGCAAGGGGCTTACCGCTTTTGTCTTGCGCAGCCGGCGCCCGATGTTGTTGGGTCCTGAGCTCATCCAGGAATTGGCAATAAAAGGCGAAATCGAATTGCTAGGAACCCTTCCGGCGGCCTGGTTAGGTGTGCCGCTGCGAACATCGACAGACATTATTGGCGTGCTCGTTGTTCAGCACTATGAAGATAAAGCCGCCTACAGCCAGCGCGATGTGGAGTTTCTGTCGTCAGTGGCGACGCAACTGGCGCTGGCCATCGAGCGCAAACAACTGGAGAACACGCTCCGGAAGGAACGTGCCTTCTTGCGGACTCTCATCGATCATCTTCCTGATTCAGTCTATGTTAAGAACATGGCCTCCCGGAAGGTGATCGCGAATTTAGCCGAAGTGCGTTTTTCCGGTCTGCAATCAGAGGCCGAGCTATTAGGTAAGGATGATTTTGCATTCCACCCGAAGGAATTAGCCGAAAAATTCCTGGCTGACGACCAAGTGGTTCTCCAAACCGGTCAACCCGTGATCAATAGGGAAGAGTATGTTATTGGTAACCAAGGCCAGAAGACATGGTTACTTACAACCAAGATTCCATTGCGTGATGAGAACGACCAGATCGTCGGCCTGATCGGTCTTGGTCGGGACATCACCGAGCGCAAGCGAATAGAGGAGGAGCTTAAGACGAATGAAATCCAGATGTCTGACGCACAGGGAATCGCTCATCTTGGAAGTTGGGACTATGACGCAATTACTGGCGAGGCGAAGTGGTCGGACGAACTGTGGCGCATCTTTGGTCTCGACCAGCGGGAGTTGGGATTATCGTTTGAAGAATATCTGGCGATGGTGCATCCAGACGACCGCGATCTGGTGAAAAGCATTAATGAAAAGTCCCAACAAAGTAAAGAGGACTTCGGCTATGACTATCGTGTCGTTCTCGCTGACGGGACCGTGCGAGTACTTCGTGCCAGTGCAAGAGTTATTTGTGACGAACATGGTCAAATGGTGAAGATTAGGGGCACCGATCAGGACATCACTGAGCAGAAGAGAATCGAAGATGATTTGGAGCAGGCGCGCGACGCGGCCCAGGAATCAGCGCGCCTCAAATCAGAATTCCTCGCCAACATGAGCCACGAGATTCGCACGCCGATGAATGGCGTGATCGGCATGACCGGGCTTTTGCTGGACACCGACCTGGATGAAGAGCAACGCGACTGTGCCCAGACGATTCGCGCCAGTGGCGAAGCGCTTTTGACGATTATCAACGACATTCTGGACTTCTCGAAGATTGAGGCGGGCAAGCTTCAGTTCGAGACGCTGGACTTCCTGCTGAACAACGCCGTCGAGGACACGATCGAACTGCTGGCCGAGCGGGCCCATCAAAAGAAGATCGAGTTTGCCTCCCTAATCCACAGCGACGTGCCGCCGGCGCTCCGTGGTGATCCCGGCCGGTTGCGCCAGGTGCTGACTAACCTGATCGGGAACGCCATAAAGTTTACCGAGCAAGGCGAAGTCATTGTGCGGGTTGAAAAGGAGAGCGAAACCAAAGATAACGTGGTAGTTCGCTTTATGATCAGCGATACCGGCATCGGCATCAGCCCGGCCGCACAACAAAACCTCTTCCAGGCCTTCACGCAAGCCGACGGTTCGACGACCCGCAAGTACGGCGGCACCGGGCTGGGCCTGGCCATCTCGAAACAATTGGTCGAATTAATGGGCGGGCAGATGAGCGTCACCAGCACGCCTGGACAGGGTTCAACTTTCTGGTTCACCGCACGATTCGATAAACAGCTCGAGAACGCCGTTATCCCTCAACCGCAGCTGGTAAGTCTCGGGAAGCTGCGGGTTCTGATCGTCGATGACAATGCTACGAATCGGAAGATTCTTTCTCATCAGCTTGGCTCGTGGGGGATGATTCACCAGGAAGCCGAATCAGGATTTCACGCGCTCGAGCTGCTCCGCTCGGCCGCAGCTGAAGGCGTGCCTTACGATCTGGCGGTGATGGATTTGATGATGCCGGGAATGGATGGTTTCGAGCTGGCTCGGATTATTAAATCTGACTCGAGCATTGCCGGGATGCACCTGGTGATGTTGACATCATTCGGCGAGCGCGGACACGAAGCCACGGCGCGTGACGCCGGGGTGGCCGCCTATCTAACCAAGCCAGTGCGTCAATCTCAGTTGTTTGACTGCCTTGCCAACGTCATCAGCCCGGCGACCGTCACCCCGGAACGCGATGTCACGTCGTCGAAACTGGTTACCAAACATATGTTGAAGGAATTAGAAATGAGTTCGAACAAACTTATTCTGCTCGCCGAAGACAACATCGTGAATCAGAAAGTGGCCGTCCGCCAGTTGCAGAAGCTGGGTTACCGCGCGGATGCGGTCGCTAACGGAAGCGAGGCAATCGAAGCCTTGAGCCGCATCTCATACGATCTGATTTTGATGGATTGCCAGATGCCGGAAATGGACGGATATGAAGCCACCGCGGAGATCCGTAGGCAGGAGGGCGAGACCAGGCACATCCCGATAGTGGCCATGACTGCGCACGCGCTGACCGGCGACCGGGAAAAGTGTATTGCCGCGGGGATGGACGAGTACATAACCAAGCCCGTTCAGCTCGAAGAGTTGAGCCGCGTGCTTGAACTCTTCTTGCGAAGTCCCAGCATCGATCCAGGAGAGCAAGCCGGCCTCATCACTGTGCCATTGGTCGACGTTGAGCGAATGCACGAAATGATGGGAGACGAACCGGAAGAGTTTCGGGAGATTGCGAATCTGTATCTGGATCAAATGAGTAAGAACCTTCACCAACTGGACGCGGCAGTTGCCTCAGGCAACCATGTCGAAGTCGAATTGATCGCCCACAACTGTGCCGGCACCAGCGCCAACTGCGGCATGAATGCCGTCGCGATTCCTTTCCGCGAACTCGAAACCGTGGGCCGGAACGGTTGCCTGGATAACGCGTCTGTCATGCTGGCCCAGGCTCATATACTGTTTGAGCAAACGCGCGCAGTGCTCGCCCAACATGTCCCCCAAACCCTGATGCAAACGGAGGTGCAATTGTGAAAACCATAGTAGTAGTCGAGGACCAGACAGTGCTTGCCACTGCTTATAGTAATAAGTTCAAGGGCGAAGGATTCAACGTCGAAGTCGCCATGGATGGCGAAGCGGGCCTTGACCTAATCACTCGAACAAAACCGGATCTGGTGTTGCTGGATCTGTTCTTGCCAAAACTGAACGGTCTGGAACTCCTCAGGACGGTCCGCTCAAACCCCGCCCTTCACGATATGCCGGTCATCGTCCTCTCGAATCTGGCAAAGCCGGGCGCGGTAGAAGAAGCATGGCAAGCCGGCGCCACGCTGGTGCTTTCGAAATTCAATACCAGTCCCAAGCGCGTGTTGGAATCTGTTATCACCCTCCTGGCCGCCGGTGCCGCCAGGGCCCAGGAC
>DATGVD010000244.1:0-2773 GCA_035300785.1 Pyrinomonadaceae bacterium
TAATGACCCCTAAGAAACTGGCCCTGATCATTGGTTTAATGCTTGGCGTCGGCGTGACTGTGTACGCGCAGCAGGCCGCGCCCGAAGCGCTGCTGGAAGCACAAGAGCCAGCGACCCCCGAGGCGTCCCGGTTGTTTTCGATCATGCTCGACGGTGGGACGTTCCTCGGCGTTTCAGTTGAAGACATCAGCAAAGAGAACCTGAGCCGCTATGGAATGCGCGAGGTGCGCGGCGTGGGCGTAACTCAGGTCGTCAAAGACAGTCCGGCGGAAAAAGCCGGTTTGAAGAAAGACGACGTGATTCTTCGCTTTGACGGCGAGTCGGTGACGAGCGCGCGCAAGTTGACCCGTCTGGTGGGCGAAGCTTCAGCCGATCAAACAGTGCGGATCACGATTAGCCGCGGCGGATCGGAACAGGAAGTCAGTGCCACGCTCGCCAAACACGACGGCCTGCAGAATGTATTTGGCAGCGCGATGCCGCCTGGGATATTTCGCGGCACGACGCCGTTCCCGATGAAGATCGATCCGGGAATGATTCAAATCAACCCGGGCGAGGGCGGATTCGCCTTTGCGTTTGGAAATCGCCGCATTGGGGTGAGCACGCAGCCGCTGACAAAGCAACTGGCCGACTACTTTGGAGTGAAAGACGGCGGCCTGTTGATAACCTCAGTTGACGATAACAGTCCCGCAGCCAAAGCGGGATTGAAAGCCGGAGATGTAATCACTGCCGTCGATGGAGAGAAAGTGGCTTCGCCGGGCGATGTCTCGCGGGCCATCAGCAAGAAGGAAGACGGCCCGGTGTCGCTGACGATCATTCGCGATCGCAATGCGCGCACCGTCACGGTCACGCCCGAGAAAAATCCTGAGCGGACCCTCATCCGACCGGGCACGATCGGTACGCGCCGGATCGTGATTCCGTCAATCCAGGTGCCGGCGGTCCCGGAAATGAACATTCAGATTCCGCGCATCGTGGTTCCCGCAACTCCCCAAATCGATGTGACTGTACCGAGGCGGGCCCCGCGCATAGTAACCAGGTCGCATCAGATCATTATCTGAACTTTGCCGGAAAGGCATTCTGCTCGAAGAGAAAAGGAGTAGGCGAGTGAAGGCTCGTCTGCTCCTTTTCGCTTTTGGCTGGGCGCCCGCGTATAATTCGCGTCCGTCTTTATCCGGCCGCACAGAATCGCGGAGGCAAGAATTGTCAGGGTCAAAATCAACCGACTCCCGCACGCGCCTGGTGATCCACGATCTCTCGCGCCGGAATGGTCAGGCAAATTTTGCCGCCGACGTTCTCAGCGGTCTCGCAGCCACGCCGAAGCATTTGTTTGCCAAATATCTTTATGACGCGCTCGGCTCGCAACTCTTTGAGGCTATCTGCCGCGTAGATGAGTATTACCTGACGCGCGCCGAGAGCGAGATCCTCTCGCGGCACGCCGATGAAATCATTTCGCTGGCGCCCGCTAGCCAGACGCTGGTCGAACTCGGCAGCGGCAGTGCCGAAAAGACCCGCAAGATCATCGAAGCCCTTTTGCGCAAGCGCGCCGAATTGCTTTTCGTTCCGGTGGACATTTCGGCGTCCGCGTTGGAAAAAAGCTCCCGCTCGCTGCTGGAGTCGTATCCAGGTTTAAGGATTTCTGCCTACGCGGCCGATTACTTCGAAGGGCTGGCCGCGTTAAAGCCGCTTCATGTGGGGCCGATGCTGGTCTTGTTCCTCGGATCGAACATCGGAAATTTTGAGAAAGACGAGGCCGCTAATTTTCTGCGGGCGATTCGCGGCGTGCTGAAGTCAGGCGACGCGTTGCTGCTGGGCGCTGACTTGAAGAAAGATCGAGCGACGCTCGAGGCGGCTTACAACGATTCGCTGGGAGTAACACGGGCGTTTATTGTGAATGAACTGGCGCGAATCAATCGCGAACTTGGCGGGAACTTCGATCTGTGGGCGTTCGGATTAAGATCGGTCTATAACGAAGCAGCCGGCTGTGTCGAAGTCTATCTGGAAAGCCTGCGGTCGCAATCGGTCAACATTCGCCGGCTCGACCTGACGATTTCGTTTGCGGCCGGCGAACGGATGCACATGGAGAACTCCTACAAGTACAGCGTGGATGATCTTTCGCGGATGGCCACTGAGAGCGGCTTTGAATTAACTTCCACCTGGCTGGACGATCAAAGACGATTCAGCAGCAACCTTCTGGTCGCGTCGAAAGAATAGCGACACCCCCAAACTCTCAGACCTTCAGCACTTCAACGCGACGCGTTCACGATCCTGGTCGCGGCGCCGGTTGGACTTTCGGACTTTGCCTCCGGTAATTCAAGCCGGACGAGCACCAGCCGTCGGCGCTCGACGCGTTCGACGTGAAAGCGCAAACCGTCGTGTTCAATCGTCTCGCCCGGCTGGAGCACGTGACCGGCGACGTTCATCAGAAAACCGCCGATGGTCGTATAGGTGTCTGATTCCGGCAGCGAAGTCTTCAACCGGCGATTGAGATCGCGAACTGCCAGCGCGCCATCCAGGAGATAAACGCGCTCGCTGGTTTGGGCAATCTGCTCGTTTACCTCTTCGTCGTGTTCGTCGGATATTTCGCCGACGATCTCTTCGAGCAGGTCTTCGAGCGTGATGATGCCTTCGACGCCGCCGTGCTCGTCGACCACGAATCCGAAATGCGTCTTGGCTCGCTGCATTTGCCGCAGCACGTCCTCCAGACGCGCCGTGTCCACGACATACATTGGCGGTTGCAAAACCTTTTCGAGACTAAATTCTTCCGGCCGCAAAAGAA
>DATGVD010000245.1:0-3031 GCA_035300785.1 Pyrinomonadaceae bacterium
AACGCGCCCTGATCGATTTCATGCTCGACCTGCACACCAGGGAAGATGGTTATCGGGAAACTTTGCCGCCGTTCATCGTCAATCGCGACTCGCTGTTCGGGACGGGGCAGCTTCCGAAATTCGCAGAGGATCTTTTCCAGCTCGAAGACGAACGCGGGCTTTATCTGGTACCCACCGCCGAAGTCCCGGTGACTAACTATTATCGCGAAGAAATTCTCGAAGCGTCACAGTTGCCGATGAAGTGGGTCGCTTACACGCCCTGCTTTCGTTCCGAAGCCGGCAGTTACGGCAAGGACACGCGCGGCGTGATCCGCCAGCATCAATTCGAGAAGGTCGAGCTGGTGAAATACTCTTTGCCGGAGCATTCTTACGACGAACTCGAGTCGTTGACGCGCAACGCCGAAACCGTTTTGCAGCGGCTCGGGATTCATTATCGGGTCGTCACACTTTCGGCCGGGGATCTCGGTTTCAGCAATGCCAAGACCTATGACATCGAAGTCTGGCTGCCTTCGCAGAATGCTTTTCGCGAGATTTCTTCCTGCTCGAACTACGAAGCGTTCCAGGCGCGCCGCGCCAACATTCGCTTTCGCCGCGCCGGCGGCGCTAAGCCGGAATTCGTGCATACGCTGAACGGCTCAGCTCTGGCCGTTGGCCGCACCTGGCTTGCCATCCTGGAAAACTTTCAGCAAGCAGATGGCTCTGTGATTATTCCCGAAGTCCTGCGTCCACACATGGGCGGGCTGGAGCGAATTCTACCGTCCTGAGAACGCAGTTCATCCCGATTTGGGTGTCCTGAAGTGCTAAGCGAAAGAAGCCCCGCCAGGCGCGGGGCTTCTTTGCTATTGGCAGGCTGCAGCGATCTCGGCGCGGTTTCTAATCTCCCCTAGAAATGTGCAAAGAGTTTTGGAAAAAGCTTGGCTATGTCCGCTGGATGATTTGCCTTCAACTGAGCAAGAGCACCCGCGAAAGCTTGTGACATAGCATCGAACGGAACTCCTTCCGTAGTAAAACCCTCGGTAGTTGCCGGCGGACTGGGAATGTCGACGCGGGCTTCGTCGAGGGTCAGGGTGGCCGCAACGCTTTCCAATCCCAGATCAACCCGCGCATCAACTGCCGCGGAGTAGCTGCCGCCGTTAAACTTTTCACCCAGGAATTTCAAGATCGAGGTGTGGTCCATCGTCTCGTGATATGCGGTTCGCCTCTCGACAAAGGGAGAGATGACATACGACGGCACTCTGACGCCCAGAGATTTAAAGGTTGGATACACTCCGTCGGGATCGGCAGTTTCTATGTGCGGCGGCGAAATGTGATCGAAGAAGCCTCCGTGCTCGTCATAGGTCACGATCATGACAGACTTTTTCCAACGCTCCGGGTTGGCCGTCAGGGCCGCGTAAACCTGCATCAGGAATCGTTGTCCGCCGTCGACCGCCGAGGGGGCATGATCGTCATGCGGTGAATCGACGTGCGGCGCGTTGGTATAACGCGGCTCGACGAAAATCACCTGCGGGAAAGTGGCCGAGTCTTCATGGACGATATCGTGAGCCAGGTGTGAGAAAAACTGCAGATTGCCGGATAGCAGTGGCCATTCGTTAGGCATTAGCGCGAAGAAGGGTAGGCTCTCTGCATAGACTCGCCATCGCACTCCGTGATCGCGCAACCAATGATAAACCAGAAACTGATCCGGCAGAGGTGGTTTGTTGACATTCATATCAATCCGAGATTGTCCGCTCATCGCTATCAAACGATTTGGTTGCGTGCCCGCAGGGATAGAGGAAAACCAGTGATCGCAGATTAAAAAGTTCTCGGCAAAAAAATGTGTCGTCGGCAAATCTTCTCCGGTGAAATAACCCATGACCACCGGCTGATCGACGCCGTTCACATTAATCTTGGCGTCATAGCTTTGCACAAATCCGTTCATAGGATAGATGTTGTCCGCATCCGGCACGCCCATTTGTTTTTCGACATACGGCCGTCGTTCGTGGGGGGGATCCATGTTATTAGGCAGAGGTGCCTTTGGATCCGGCATTCTGAAAGGCGTGTAGGGTCCGGGAACTACATATTCGAAGTCCCAGACGGGTGGCGACACGTTGGCTTTGTATCGCAATCCTTCAACGTCCGTACGGCCATAGTCCGGCAAGCTCAAGTAACCGAGCATGTGGTCGAACGAGCGGTTCTCCATCATCACAATGACAATGGTCTCTATCTTGTTTAGATCAGTCATTGAAGTGCTTCCTTTCTAAGTCTGAGGGTCAGGTAGCGATGTTTATCCATCATAGTGAAGTTGCGCGCCCAGACCGCGTTGCGCTGAAGCGGTGTGACGGTTGCGACGCACTATGTCCTTTGTAGCTGAATTGGCGAGGATGCCGGGAACCAAGCTCGTGGGAATTCAGCCTGTAAAAAAACACGCGGAGAGTACGACCAATTCAAACGCGAGTCAACGGAAACGTTGGCCTGCGGGCGATTTGGCTGGTACCATCGCCGCCGGTTTTGAGACGGAGGACGCAAATGAGCCGGAAGTTTTTCGGTAAGTATCGGGGAGTCGTAACGAACAACAAAGATCCGCTCCAGATGGGACGCATCATCGCGCAGGTTCCGGCAGTGCTCGGCCCGGGTCAAACGACTTTCGCGCTGCCTTGCGTTCCCTTAGGCCTTTCGAAGGCTGCAGGTAGCTCTTTGCCAAAAGTCGGAGCAACTGTTTGGATCGAATTCGAGCACGGAGATCGGGACTTTCCCATTTGGTCGGGCTGCTTTTTTGCCAACTCCGGGGATACGCCCGCTTCCCTAAAGTTCAAATAGCTCAACTCTGCTAAGGTGGACCATGCCAGACAAAAACAAGTTCAATGAAGTCTTTCACCGGCTGAAAGCAATCTTCAAACCCTATGCGAAGAAAATGGTCGTCGTGCAAGACACACCCAGTTGTTACTATCTCGACACGCGCTACATCATGAAGAACAAAAAGCCGCTCTGTTTTGGCGCCGTGCGGCTGGGCAAGAATTATGTCAGCTTCTATTTGATGTCGGTTTATGCCAGC